>JBBSHP010000004.1:0-30997 GCA_038232555.1 Bryobacterales bacterium | reverse complement strand
GTGGTGCGGGGCGAGCTTCGACCCCTTCGCAACCCGGCTGACGCTTTGGAGGATGTGGCCTGATGCTGTGGGTCACTGGTGGAATCTGCACAAGTCGCGTAACCATAACCCGGTTTTCCGTTCCATTGATCCCCAACACCCTAGCTCTTCGGATGTCATGACGTGAACGCAGGCTTTTTCGATTTCCGATTCGCCCCAAAGCTTAGAGAGCACGCAATTAGCGGTGAGCCGCTTCACTCCGCATATCGCTTTGGTACCCTGGTTCGAGACCCGGCGGACGCTTCATGTGCGAACTATTTATGCCGCCGGGAGTCAAACAGGGAGAACATTACCTCTTACTTATTACGTTTCAGCGGCCCGTACTTCATTTGCCAACATACACTCGACTCAGACTCAACTTTATATTTGAGGTATCGGAGATCGTACTGATAGTAGGGTTATAGACAGTTCCCGCTGTCACATAGCCGGTTTCGCTAACTATAGCACTGCAAAAACCTGAGTCAGCTCCTGTGACGTTGACGCTGCCGTAGTCCACATCATACGGGCCGCCACCCCAGACTTCATTCAAGAACGTGTTCTTGACGGAGACATTGAACTGGCAGCCGTTCCCTGTTCCTGAGGTCGTCTGTGGCCAGATGGAAAAGTAATACGTGCCATTGGTAAACCCTGTCCCCAAATCAATCTTATTCTGAGTGTCGCCGCTGGCATTGGCGTGTGCTTCCCAGTACGCGTATACATGCCCACTGGGGACATCGAGAAAGAAACCATATTCCCGACCATCACTGTAACAGCCGTTCTCGTGAAAATAGACCGCTTCATAAAGGTATGCACCGCTACCGACACTGCTTACGGTGCCACTTTTATTAAAACTTCCGAGGAAACCGACTCCTTTGTAGGTGCCGTTTCCCATTTGTGGGCCATTGTTACTCTCTAGGAACTTGTTGAAAAACTCGATTTCCTTGTAGCGTTGGAACATTTTGGATCGTCTCTGTTGCATGCGTGGAGATGACCATCAGCAGTTCGGCGTGTTCAGTTACGTTTCGCTGGAAGAGCGAGTTCCCCAAGAGCATCCGCTTCGTCCCATTCGCAAGGCGGTCGACGAGATCTTCCGCGCCATGAATAAGGAATTCAATGGCCTGTACGCCAAAAGCGGCCGGCCATCGATTCCTCCTGAGCGGCTACTACGGGCGCTGTTACTTCAGATCTTCTATTCGGTGCGGAGCGAACGGCTTCTGATGGAGCAACTGAGCTATAACCTGCTGTTCCGATGGTTCGTCGGCATGGAGATGGACGAGCCGGTATGGAACCACGCGGTGTTCAGCAAGAATCGGGAACGATTGCTGAATCAAGAGGTAGCACGAGCATTCTTCGTGCGCGTGTTGGCCCAGGCCAAGCCGCACCTGTCCGACGAACACTTCAGCGTGGACGGCACCTTGATTGAAGCGTGGGCCAGCCAGAAGAGTTTTCAGAAGAAGGAAGACGGCGATGGAGATGGTTCGCAGTTTCGCGGCGAGAAGCGGACCAATGAGACGCACGCATCAAAGACCGATCCGGAAGCAAAGCTATACCGCAAGGGTCATGGGCAGGAAGCCAAGCTGGGTTATCTGGGGCACGTGATGATGGAAAACCGCAATGGTCTGATCGTGGATGCGATGGTGACGGAGGCCAACGGCAAGGCGGAGCGGGAAGCCGCGCTGAAGATGGTGCACCGGAAGTGGCGAAGGAACCGGCGTCACGGTCCGCGCTCACCGATGACCGTGGGTGCTGATAAGGCATATGATACGCGGGACTTTGTGAAGAGTCTGCGCGTGATGGGCGCGCGGCCGCACGTGAACCAAAATGCGAAACGTCCTGGGGGCAGCGCGATTGACCAACGGACGACGCGCCATCGAAGTTACCAGATCAGTCAAAAGAAGCGGCCGATGATCGAGAAGGTCTTTGGCTGGATGAAGCAAACAGGCGGCATGCGCAAGACCAAGCTCCGCGGCTTAGCGAAAGTAGGATGGCAATTCCTGATGACTGCGGCGGCGTTCAATCTATGGCGCCTTCCGAAGTTCCAGACAGCAGGCGTGTAGGCAAAGGAAGCTCAAAAAGAGTCTTTTTCAACACGACGAAAGGGCTTGGCACCTCGACTCGCAGCGAAAATCGTACAATCTGCGTAGCAAAAACCCGTCGAAAGAAACATCCAGAGACTATTTCAACAAGTTCCTAGACGCTCTTGTGGATATCGGTAGGGCCCACTGCAGCCGGGATCGTAACCGCCCGTAGCCTCCACGTTACTGCTTCCATCAAGTTGAATGCTGGCTGTTGGATAGGTGCTCACGCTGGTCTGAGTATTCTGGGTAGGATTGGTGCCGAGGGCCGCATTGTACCTCCAGTGCGTGCCACTGGACTCGTCCGTTTGACCGGTGGCCGTCATGATGTCAGTCCAGGTGGGCTGTGCAAATCCTTGAATCACCGCAAAGGTTGAAAACAGCAACACTCGGGTGGTTGCTATAAAAACAATAGATTTCATAACATTTCATAAGTGTCCTCCTTTAGGACACCCATAGAGTCAACCCATTGTTGACAATCTGTGTGCCGCACTTAGCGTACTTGCGGCAACTTGCGGTAAGTGTCTGAAATCGTGAACTAAGTAAAACCAAGACACATAACGGCTGAGGTTGGCGAGTCGCAGCGCGTTTCTAAGTGGAAGCGACCAACGGGGATAACTTACCCCGGTGGTATCTTTCCCTGACGCAACCATGCCCGAATGTCAGTTTCGCGGAAGCGCCACTGCCGGCCCACTTTGAATCCTGGTAATTCACCCAATTCCGCCCACAAGCAAATCGTGCGCGGTGCTACGCAGATCCAGGCCGCAACCTGTTGTGTCGTGAGTAGAGGCTTCCGTTCGTTTTCGAGTCGTTCTCGAACAAGTTCCAGGACAGTGGGTTGATGAGCCATACACGCGTGCTCCGCAACGTCGGTCTGCCAAAAGTCTAACTCCTTTTCCTATCACCCGTATGCGGAAGATGCCGCCCTTGCGGCAATTCGCGCTTCCAGACGGGCTGCAAACGGCTTAGAGAAAAGTGCCATCGCGTAAGCGTATGAACACGACTCTCCCGAGCCACCGGGGACCATGTGCATAGGTGCTGGTATCGCACTCTTCGCTACAGGGGTCTTCTTCCTCGACATTATCTCGATTCCGCTGTTTGTCAATTAACAAATGTTGTATTGGCGATCAACATTTGTGGCAAAAGCCAGCGACTCTGGTGAAAGAAAAAGAAATACAAATCAGAACTCCCGGTGTGCGACAGGAGTATCGCGCTCACCAAGTCAGGTCTTTTCTACTGCTCGAATAGAATTAGACCCCGACTGTCTTGCCGGCGTACTCGGCCCGTCTGTTCCAGTTTTTTCCGGCTCCGCTCCAGGTGCATCACGGACAGGCCCAGAAGTTCGGCGATCTCTTTCTCAGACAAGGGCAGGACCAACCGCACTGATCCGTCGGCTTTGCGATGTCCGATCACCGCAGCTAAATCCCAGAGGAACCGTTCCAGACGCTCGTGGGGTCGCAGTGTTTTCATCTCGACCAGGGCCACGCCTGTATTGTAGAGATCTATATCCTGCAAGCGAACAATGAAATTGGCGAATTCTGCGTCTTGACGCATCACTGAAAGCATCCGTTGCGCATCCAGACGGTATATTTCACACGGCGTTATGGTGAAGGCCGAGAGCGGGTACGGAATGCGTAGAACGTTGGCGCAGCCCTCCACGAGTTGGCCGGGGTATCGAAGGCTAAACAGTTCCGTGGTGTCATCCGGCAGCGTGTATACCAGTTTGACGATGCCACTCTCCAGCAGAAACACTTCCTCGGGCCTCGACCCCTGTGCGAAAATTTGTAAGCCTTTGTTGAATCGGAAGAGCGCCCCTACAGGTACCAGGCGGCGGATAGTCTGCACCTGTTCGCGGGCGCGCACAGGGGTCCATGAGGCCGCAGGATTTCGAGGATACTCCAAAGTCTGCATAGAGTACGCTTTTGACCGGACACGCCCCAGGTTGACGTCGGACCCCACTGGCTTAGGGGAAAGGGAGGATGGGCCAGATATAAAACCCGGTGCATTTATTATCTCTCATCGATTGGAATCCAACTTGGGCTTATCTTTCATCTACCCCCGCGGCATGGGCAGCTCGTCACGCTTGGCGCTAAGAGCTTGCTTCCAGTGTTCATCCAACGTACCAGGGGTACTCGTACTCAATGTGCTTGAACACCGGCATTCGGGCAGAGAAAACTATTGCGGTTGACGCAGGTTGCGTCAGAATCGATTAGGAAACATTGGACACACCATCAGACGAATCACAGACGTTGCTTAATTTGTACCGGCTGTTGCGGGCCGCAGACCGATTAGCGCAGCACCTGCCAGAATCGGCCCAATCTCGTACTACCGATGAAATATGCGATCTCCACAGCCGATTATTGGAAGACATCGTAAAACAAAAAAATCCCCGAACGACCGAGGACGTTCGGGCGCTGGAGCCTGAATATCGGGGAGAAGGGGTGGTTTATCTGATTGACGGCCATCTCCGAGGACGCGAGCCGGCTGAAGTGCCATTTTGGAAAGTGGACGCATGGAAGGAATGGCTACGCAACTTAGGTACGGAGTGCCATGCCGACCAATTGCTCTCGGACCGTCACGTGCGGACTCCGGAGGATGTCATTGGGTGGTTTTGCTGGCATGAGCAACGCCTTTTTCCGGACCTGGAGCAAGAAAAAGAGGCATTATGATGTACGAGTTTCGCTTTCCTCCATGTATATTCGGTACCGCTCAAATTTTCCCCAAAAGCCGTTGGTCTGGAGGACCCATTGGGCGGTGACCGGGCAGATCCAGGCGATCGTATCCCCGATGTCCCGCACGTCGTTTGCGAGATCGCGATCGAGAACCGGCTCGTGGTGGGCGATGCGATTGCGCAGGAGCCGGATCGCATCGAGGCGTTCATGCGCCCGTTTGTGACCGAGCCGGGCGTTCGGGAAAGCGCGGTGCAGGTGCGGAATCCAGAGCCGCTGGGCATACGCGTGGCCGGTGAGTCCGGTCCAGAACCCAAACGACAGCTCGGCGACGAGCTTGCCAGCCGTGATGGCCCTTTTTTCCGCCGCCAGACGCCTTCTCGCCTTGGCGACCGCTTCCTGTTGCGGATGGAGTAGCCCGACCGTATCGAACCAGAACTCGGTTTGGAAGGCGGCGGTGAGCACGCCATGCATGGAGTTCCGCAGCGCGACTTCGAGACCCTGCAGCAATCCGTAGAGCGACTCCGAGAGCGCGGTGTTCCATTCATAAAACTGTACGGCGTGCGCGGGATCGCCGCCCGCCCGGCGCAAATACGGCCCGAAGCGCTCTTCGGACAGCGTGCGCCGGATGTGGAGGATGTGCTCCGGGCTGTAAACAAAGCCCTCTTGCTGACTCATCGGGGAAGCGTTATAGTATAGCTGTACGCCCCGGAGCACCCCTGCGCAAGCATGTCTCCGGGGATTTGCTTTTTAGGCTGCGGCATTTCTACCCTTCCCAAGTCAACCTCTTCAGCTTAGATCGAGTCCCAAGTGATCGCACGGCGCATCCGTAAGGTCTTGGCGCACGCCAAGATATTTCTCGGTAGTCAGGATGGAATCGTGCCCGAGCGAGAGCTGGATCTGTTCGAGCGGCACGTGCCCCTTGTGCGCGAGCTTGGCGAATGTGCGGCGGGCGTCATGGGGCGCCAGGACCAACCCGAGCTCGCGCGCGCACTGGGTGACAACCAGGTACACGGCTTGGGCGGAAAGCCCGTGGCCGGCCACGCGGTCTGCCTTGTCGATCGCGCGAAACAGCCGTCCTTCCGCGAGGCCCGCGGCTTCCGTCCAGCGGTCGAGCGCCGCTTTGGCCCAGGCGGGAATGGGCACGGTGCGGATGCGCCGACGCTTGCCTACCAGATCCACGATGGCCCAGCGTCCGTCCCGCTGCTGGATATGCCCGAGATCGAGTCCGGCGAGCTCCTCCCGGCGCAGCCCCGATCCAATCAGCACGCATAGAATGGCCCGGTCGCGCTTCGCTTTGAGCGACTCCTTCCCGCGATCCCGCAGCAGCAGGCTGGCCTCTTCCCGGGTGAGCCACCGTCCCAGGCGCCGTCCTTTTTGCGCGACTCCTTTCACCCGGCCGATTCCGGCCGCCAGGTGCGGATCGAGCAGGCCGTTATCCGCGGCCTCTGCCGCCAGTTTGCGGATCGCGGTCAGATGCACGTTGATCGTGGAGGGGCCCAGGCCTCGCTCCTCGAGAGCGGCGCGGTAGCGTTGCACCGCGGCTTTGTTAAAACCCTCGGGCGCGTGCTCCCGCGCCCAGGCGGCAAACGTTTCGAGCGCCGCCCCGTAAACGCGCTTCGAATGGGGTGAAGGAAGCCCATCGAGCACCATGGACCGCACCCGTTCCCAGGTGAGCGGGATTCTCTCGGCCCGCACCAGCGCGCCGGCACTGTGATTCCCTGCCCCGGCGCTCGAATCGCTCATGCCGGAACCGCCAACCCGGTAGCCACGATTTCGGCCAGCGGAAACTGAAGCTGAACCGGGATGCCTGCGTGGTGCTCGGCCCAAAGGGGAATGAGCGGCTCGGGAACCCAGCGGCGGATCGACGCCAGGCGGTGCAGCCGGGCATGGCAACCGGCGCAAAGCGTGATCAGAAAAGCAGGGGCGTGCTGCCCCGGCTGCCGGTGATGGACATGGAGGCGATTCCCCGCCCCGCAGGTCCGGCAGCGGCGCGCATCCCGTTCGAGGACGGCTTCGCGGTTCCCGGCAAAGTGCGAACGCGAATGAGCGCGGGCGCGATAGCAGCGGGTGCAGAGACCGGCGATGGCGGGAGTTCCCTGTCCGCAAACACAGAACAGAGTTCGTTGGCGATGCCGAGCCGGGCTGCGGCCAGAAGGAACGAGTCGCCCGACTGGGGCTAAGGACGAGTTTGCGGCTGTCACGAGATCTCCGGTTTAGACGTCGCTTACGATAAAATAGTTTATCATAAGCGACTGGAGTAAAAAAAATTCCTGTCTGTGACTCATTGTGCGGGATTAGCTCCTAACGTAAACTGCTTAAGGGACCGGTGTTTATGCCAGCTTGTCCAAAATGGTTTCAACAACTTACAAAGATCATTTCTGAGCTGCGAGAAACGCAGATTCAGTTTTTCGACCGCCAAGCGATCGAAAAACTTTTCGGTGTTCAACATCGCCGGGCTCTTCAGATCCTTAACCAGTTCGCCGGCAAGGAAGGGCTAAAACAGGTGGGCAACGCTCTCGCAATTTCGCGCGAACAGCTTCTTGCCAATCTGGAGGCATTCGCCAATGGCGAGGAAGTCGCCAAAAACAGAGAGGAACGGCACCGGGCGGCCGAGGACCTGGAGCAGGTCAAAGCCATTCAAGCCGCACGTCAGATCCGGGTACCCGGCGAAGGTGAGGGCTCTGAACGACCGGTTTCCGCACTTCCCTCTACCATCACGCTCCAGCCCGGCAAACTCGAAGTATCGTTCTGGGGCCAGCAGGATCTCTGGGCACAACTAAAACAGCTCGGCCACTTTGCCGCGCGCGATCCATATGCTTTTGACGAGCTGGTCGATCCCCCGGAGAAGCCGCAGTGACCAGGTCCCCGCCCTTTCTGCTTCAGCGATACGAAAGCCCGCACGATTTGCTCCTGGATCTGTTGCAGCAGCACGGAGTCCCCATCCAGGAGCTGCCTCTTGCCCCGATTGCGGCGCAATACCTTGAATACTTTCATGCTGCCCAGGAGCATGACTTCCGATTGGACATCGAGTGGCTGCACATGGCTGCCACCCTGATTCAGTGGAAGTCCAAAGCCCTGCTTCCAGGCGACCCCGAACTTGAAGCTCGCCAGCCGAACCTTCGCGCAGAGCTTGTCGAGCAGCTACGAAAACACGCCCGCGCGGCTGCGGAAGCACTTCGGGACAGCTTGTTGATCGGCCAAGCGACATTTTCGCGGCCGGCAATGGAGGCGTCTCGGGAAGATGAACTCTCGGATGCCGAACACCACGATCCGTTCTTTTCATTGTTCGATTTGATTCGCCTGTTCGAGGACATGGAGCGTCAAGCGAGAGCGATTGCTGAAGCGAAAAAGCAGCCCCCGTACGAGGTCGCCACCGCAGAGGTGACGGTCGCGACCATGATGGCGTGGTTCCAGGAAAAATTGATCGAGGACCCTGGGGATATGCTGGACGTCACGGCGCTTCTTTACCAGCAGGAAACTCCCGATCGAAGGAATTCTCTCTTTCTGGCCGTTCTTGAGACCGCCCGAAACTTACAAATCAGGCTTGATCAAGCTGACGTTTTCCTGCCAATTTATTGTCAGCGAAGTCGCGATGTCGCGTTATCGCCAGAATACGAAGCTACTTAAAATCAACGAGATCATCACGCCATATGGCGTCATAGCGATAACGCCATGTAGCGAGAACGCTCTTACCTTGCGATAGCCCGCTAATCAGTCCAAAGTCGGGGATTCACGGATACCGGCCTGCAAGATTCCCGCAAGCCGTTGCTCAAACAATGCTATCGCCGTAAGGTCGTTGTTCGGCGGGCGGACAATGGCCCGAGCACGGCTAGCCTTCTTTGTGATGGGTTCCTGAGCGTGCCGCAAGAGAATCACGCAGGAGCGGAGTGCATTGGAAAGCTTTATGGGCGTCTGCAACGTCTGCGATAGCTCGTCGAGAAGCTGTTGGACCGCGATTTCATCTTCCCAAGACAAAATCACCCGCTTCTCGCGTCCGGGCTTTCGGGGAGGTTCCACGGAAACCGGCGCGGATTCGGGTTCTAAAACACCAACCGATGCCATCTCATCCCGAGGCTCAGAAACCGGCACCGATCGGGAAGAAACTCTCTCAACAAGCGCCGATTCGATCGGATTATACGGTTTCTCGTCTGTAGGAGCTCGCTTCGCCATTTTTAGCCCTTATGCCTGCGTTGCGACGAGTTCCTGCTCGCGCTGAGTTTCGAGATCGGCAAACCGCTGTTCGACTTCCCGAGCCAGTTCCCTATACTGCTCAGTAATCTTGTGTCGGGGCTCCGTTTGGAACAGCGTAGAGCCGTTTTTTTGCGCCTCAGGCACCACGATCGATCTTCCAATCTCGCTCTTGAACTTGAGGCAATAGCCGCTGGGTAAAGTAAACGCTTTCTGCACGTAATCGGTCAAAACCGCTCCTAATCGTGTATTTTTCGTGACCCCGGACAGGATCACCCCAAGGACCGTCAGATTTTGGTTTCCGTGCTGGCGGGCGCTATCAATGTCCTCCAGCGCATCCTTCAGGCCGGCAACGGCGAACGGGTCGGGCATCGCTGACAATAAGAACCATTCCGCAGCAGCATACGCGGCAATGGTCGGGGTCGTGGCATTTGGAGCGGTATCTAAAAAGATGTAGTCGTACATGCCCCGGAGTTCCCGGAGAGGCTCAATCAGGACATGTTGTCGAACGACAAACTTGTTTTTGCCCGATAAGGCGTCATCGATCTGTTCCAGCTTGCGGCGCGACGGAATCACGTGGACATTCACGGGAAGTTTCACGTCCGACTCTTCCTCCGTAATGATCACGTTTTCTGCATGTTCCTCGCCCATGAGGACTTCAAAAGTGCCGAGGAACGCGTCGCCAGGTATACCGAAATGGCGTGTAGTTCCATAGTTCATATCGAGGTCCCAAACCAAACACCGCCGACCGAGTTCTCCCAAAGCGGTCGCTATGTGTACGGTATTGGTTGTTTTACCGACCCCGCCTTTCTGATTCCCAACAGCGATTACCCGAGTGTCTCTTTGGCCATTCGCCATATGTCATTCTCCTGAATTGCCTTTTGGCTCCATTCCCAAACTACCAGAACGCGAAACAGGACGCTATAACGCCATCACGCGATCTCGCTATCATGAATCGATTTTAATCATGTTAAGAATCCATCCAGCCCTCACGCTGCTACAATCCCTCTAAGACCATGCTTCAATTTTCCACAACACCCTGTGAATCGGTTCGTGCTTTCGGTAGGAACTGTCACTGCTGTTTCGTCGTGCTTTCACTAGGAGACCAGCACGGCACCATCGTGCTTTCGGTAGGAGAATATCGTGCTTTAGGTAGGGACAGACTTAGTTAAGATTCCTATAATCAATCAGATGCAGAGTAGTAAAGCGTTTTAAAGAATATTGCTTTAATATAACCAACGCGTTAAAGGACAAAACCGCCTGTGGAAAAAACGCGAAGTACAAAGCACGGGATGCAATCCATCGGAGAAATCCTTCAAAACGTCCTCTTCACAGACGCCCACACATCACAAACTGAAAAAACCCAAACCCTTCCCTTTGAAAGCAAAAACCTTCAACCCACCGGACGATACGACTTTGATCTTGCCGAGTTCCCGTTATTCCACTTCGACAAAAACCCGGCCAAACCCCTCCGCGACCCAATTACCTACAGCGACACAATTGTCGGCAAAGACGGTGCCACCATCAAACGAGATTGGAAAGTATTCCCAAGTAGCGCATACGGTTTTGGAGGGGCTACCACCCAACTTGTCCTGTACGATCTACTCCAAATGTATATTGAGCAAGGCTGCAAAGCCAATCATATTCAATTTGGGACGCTCTATAATCTCCTCCAGCGGCATAACGTCCGGAACCCATCCTCCAAAGATTATCAGCGCCTTCGCAGAGACCTTGAGATCCTTTGCGGCTGCAGATTCCACTGCAAAAATGCATTCTGGGACCGCGAGCGCCACGCCTACGTAGACATGAACTGGCAATTATTCAATAGCGTTTTTTATTTCAAAGAACGAGCCGACAGCACACAGGCTGAAATGCCGTTTGGCTTCATCGAAGTCAGTTCCGTGCTTCAGCAGATTGCAAGAACACGCGGATTCTTTGCCCTGGGCTTCCACAACAGCTTCTTCTATGATCTCAAGCCGCTTGAACAACGGTTAGCCATCTATCTCGCCAAAAAATTTACCTACCAAGCGCTTCACCAACGCTTCGTTGACGACCTTGCCGAAGCGCTTCCCATTGACGCAAAGCGACCCGATAATGTCCGAGCGATTCTCAAGAACACCGCCCAAGGACTGCTTAACAAACATTTGCCGATACTCGCCGGCTTTAGTTTAAAAAAATCTACCCGAGATGGCCGCTGGCTAGCCGTCTTCCATCGAAAAACATCACCACGGACGGTCACCACTTCCTCAGAAGCGGTTCAAAATCTCTCTCTTGAAATCGAGCCTCTGGTTCGCCGCTTGATCGAGGCGTCGGAGCAGCCTGAGGACTGGCGTTGGTGGTCCCAGTGCGCCGAACGATTAGGATCTGACGGAATTGCAGCCGCTTTAGGCCAATTCGACGAAACCTCCAGAATCCACCGCGTTGAGCGACCCGGCGCAATGCTCACTAAAATTCTCAAAGACGTCGCCCAAGCAAGAAATATTGCGATCACGAAATAGCGTCAACGCTTTATCGCGATCTCGCTATGAGCGGCCCAGTTCGTTTTTGTGGGTCAGAATACAAAAACCGAGGTACCATAAAATGAAGGTTCTCTGTTTTACCAACCGCTCACCTCCCACTCACTGACGAAAAAGCCAACAAGAGAACTTTAAGCAAGTAAAGATGCGCAGGGCTGACGATTTCCCAATTCACCACAACGGGACAGCCCGGCCAATGCTTCAACTAGCTGCCTTGCTCATTTTGTCGGTATGCCCCTCGGCATGGGCACAGCAAAAAGATTTCTCCGGAGCCGAACTCCTGCGGCATGCCCTCCATCTTGCGGATCTTTACAACTGGACTGACGCCGCCCCAGAATTTAGAAAAGCCGAGCAGATCTTTTCGGTGGCCGGAGATCAGCGGAACGCGTTATTTGCCAGACTTGGCAAAATTAGATCCACCATAGAACAACAGGTCCTCCCCGTCGCTTCAGCCGACCTCGCTCACGAGTTAGAGACCAACGCCCTTCTTCAAAACGATGATCAACTACGTATGTTCGCTTGGATGGTAAAAGGGGATGTTGACGGAGAAACCAATGCCACTGCCATGCGCGAAGATTGGGAACAAGTGCAGGCACTAGCACGAAGTTTAGGGGACACGAAATGGCAGTATCGATCTCTGGCGCAACTTGGCGTAGCGGCCTACTACGAAAAAAGCGATGTCGAAACTGCTCGAAAAAATGTCGGCAGTGCACTCGCCGCCGCAACGTCGGCCGGGGATGCAGGAGCTCAGATCAGATTACTGACTGTCCTTGGAATTGGCCTGGCACAAGCGAGGATGTATGAGCAGGCACTTCCGTTATTTGACAAAGCCCTTATGATTTCTAGCGCAACGCCAGATTCAGGGTACCCGTTTATGACCAATGAGGCAAGGTTAGATGCACTCATCGGTATGGGACAAACTGATCTGGCTCAGCACTTGGCTGATGATATTCTCACGCACGCACGCCCCAAACACCCCAACCATGAAGCGGTCGTGCTGACAATCGTTGCCCGTATTGCCAGAGCTCGGAAAGACGATCAGGCAGCAGTATCCGCCCTGGAACAATCGATTGCTCTATCGAAGGCCGGCGGATTCCTTCGGCTACTCGGTGATGAGCAGGCTTTACTCGCCGAAATGTATCGAGAAAAGAAAGATTTAGAAAAGGCCGAGGAACTTGCTGAACTCGCAGCTGTCTCCACCCAAGAGAGCGGTGATACCTGGTCGCTCCCCCAACGCTTAGAACTTTTGGCGGAATTGCACACCAGCCGCGGCAAGTTTTCGGACGCAGACCGCGCTTTTGACAGAGCCGAGGCTTTCGTTGATTCATTAATCGGAAACGCTTCCAGCGTGCTCGATAAAACCTTATTATCGGATGCTATACCGGGGCTGTTGTTGCCTTCAAGTTCGCATGTTGCACACCTGTGCACCTAGATGGTGTAATAGGACGGACCTGTGTATGCCGCGCAAAGCGATTGGTTGCTTCGACTTCCCTCCCTCTTAGGCGAGCTCCAGCAGCTCTCGGTACCCGTCGTCGACCGCTCCCTGATCGAATCGCTCTTTCAGGTCGGACGCCGCCGCGCCATCCAGCTCATGCACCGCTTCGGCGGCTACCAGTCCGGCCGCGCTTTCCTGCTGGATCGCAATGCCCTGCTCCGCTCTCTTGAAGCCCTCGAATCCGGCGACGAAGTTTCGACAGAGGTTCGCCGCAAGGAACGGCTCTCCGCCGAGCTGGATCGACTCCGGGGATTTACGCGCGCTGCCCGCATCTCCGTTCCCGCCGCCCCCGGCGTCTACGATACCCGCCTCAGTTCCCTGCCCCTGGGAGTGTATTTGGAGCCTGGCAAGCTTACCGTCGAGTACGGCTCCCCCGAACAACTCCTGGAGCGGCTCTTTGCGCTCTCCCAGGCCCCTGGTGAACGATTTGGGTAGTATAGTAGCAAAGTAGTATCTTACTACTTTATTTCTATACGGCGCCGTCCATCCTCGCTCTGCATCTCCTTATATACGTTCAGAAAACGATCGCCAATTTCGACTGCTCTACATGCAAGTCGCAACGCTTCAGAATCCGAGAGGTTCCTATGACCACGCCCCCGCATGAACTCCTTAATCTGATCAAGTCTCCTCAGATCCGTTTGATACAGGCTTACTGAAAGCTTGGGTGCTCGGGTGGGCACGCGTGCAAGAGCGGATACGGCCGAGGGTCCGGCAACGGTTTGCTCAGGAACAGGTTGAGACTCATTAGGCTTTGGTAATGAGGATTTTAGTTTTAATAGCAGTTCTGAATTATGAGCTTTGCTCATGCTTATAGTATTACCTTGCTACTATGCTACTTTGCTACTCCAGTTATCTCAAGTGCCAACTTGAACACCTCCTCGCGAGCGTCTAATGGAAGAGACTTCCAACCAAGTAAAACAGCATGCTGATACGCTTGCCGCCGGTGCAACTGGTTTTTTAATCGCTGAAGTCCTATACGTTCAGCCATGTCTCCCAGATCACGAGAAAGGAGCGTGCCGGGCTGGACTTGGTTGAAAAGAAGTCTAGTGCGTTCACCGGCTTTGAAGTGTTTTACGAGATCGGCTGTGTCCCGCGATGTAAACAGGTCCGCGGGAGAGGGAGAGGATACAACAACAATGACATCGGCTCGGGATACCGCATCGGAAACTTGCTGAGATTCCAAACGAGGTGGAGTGTCAATTAGGAGAGCACTGTATTGTTTTCCATTCTTGGCCAGAGCCAAGCCGCCGCCGGTCTCCTCAATCCATCTCGTGGCCGTCTTTTGTGGATCAGTATCTAGTACGGCAACATCATGGCCTGCTTCAGCGAGAGCTGACGCCATGAGGATTGTTACTGTTGTTTTACCGCTCCCGCCTTTTCCATTGCACAGTGCTATTGTCATTCCTTGCTATAGTAGCAAAGTAATACACAAGTGAGTAGGCGGACTGCCGTGCTCATCAGCGAATTTTGTAATGTGGCCGTGCTTCGGCGACGCGCTCATCGCTATCTGCGCGATGTAAAGTGCCGCTCATCGCGCAGCGGGGCAGCGCGGACATCCACGCGGTCGGTTGCAACCTCCTGGGATCGCGGAGCACGCCAGCGGGCGCGCAGCGGCAGAGTGCGCGCTCGTTAATCGGGGTCCTGCGACGGGGGGAACCGCGGCTGTGTCAACGCCCTCGGCGACGAGAAGAGCGCAGCAGGGCAGCGGGCGCCGGAGTAGCGAGGCGAGCGCGTGAGCTGCCCCGAGGCGCGCGATCGGCGGGGCAGGCGCGGGCTGGTTAGTTGAGGGGTCGCGAGCACAGGGGCGGGGAAGCGGGGCTGGCGCTTCTCGGCTGATGATCCCGTGCACGTTCATGGCGATCTGCGTGACAAGCCCATCGCGACAGGGCAGCCCTCGACGATGTTGACCGCGGCCGCATTGCTTGACCATTGCGCGCAGCAGGGCGGCAGGCGCGGAGCGCAGCGAGCGGATCATTTCACAGCAAACTTCTTTTTGGCCTGGCTTACTGTGTAGACTTCGCCATCGATAATCATGCGGCCCGTGTAGCTTTTCTTACCGCCCTTGTTGAACTCCCACCAGATCTCATGTCCCTTCTTTGCCAAGCGCGTCCAGAGGCTCTTCTTACTGGTGTTCTGCTCAATGTAGGTGTAATCACCGGCTTCGGCGATGCGGCATTGCGCTGCCGGAGTTTCGCCAAGCATTTTCAGCTTAGGTGCAGGTTCAGGCACGTTTCGAAGTCAGCTCGGCAAACAAGCCTCGCCTAGCATCATAGAACGCCACGCGCTCTCGGCGTGACAGTACGCAGCAGCAACATGGGAGATTGCGCGCCGCTACGCTGGTTAACGCGAATGGTCGCAAACGGATATCCTTAGTTGCGCGTCAAGAGCGGTACAGTATCGGGATGCGGATAGTTGCAGTACTGCTATGTCTCGCGCATTTCGGCTTTGCGCAGCCCACGATAGATCCGGTTGTCTTAATCCAAGCGGTCGCCAACTCAGCGAAAGGCACAGCGAGTTGGAAGATTGAGGGCTCAATCGCCTATTCAGGACCTGGTGCGGGCGAGACCTCGGACGTGCAATTTAAACTTCTCATACGATCTTCCAATCAAGTGCGTTTCGAGCAGGGGGGCGAGGTATCACCAGCCATAATCGTCTGCAACGGCGACACTGCCTGGATCTATTCACCGCCCCTAAGCAGATACAGAAGAGAGCCTACGGCCGGCAACAAGCTCTGCTCACTAATCGCTGGTGATTGGAAACTGCTGCCGACAATCCTGCAAGCGCCAGTTGTTGCAGGCACATGTGGTCCCAACCTGCTGGCGGCGCCGACGGGTATAAGTTGGTCACCGGCTTCTCAGAATCGGAATTCGGTTCAGCCATTCGTATAAAGCGAACTTTGTGCATTGATCCCGACCGACATCTAATCGTCTGGGAAAGTTTTGATTCCGCATATACCCGTCTCTATACATATTCCAGGATTGACCAGAACTTAGAATTAGCTCCTGAACCCTTTGCGTTCAAACCACCGGATGGCAGCACGCTGACCGATTTCGAACTGCCGACCCCGGGACCCTTAGGAATGCGCGGGCTGCTTTATGCCCACCCAATCGTTTCCCCGCGGGTAGTTGTGAAGAAAGAGCCCGCATATGGAGAAACTTCGCGCAGGACGAAAATCGAGGGTAGCGTAATCCTCTATGTAGTCATCAGTGCTGCAGGCAAACCTTCTGACGTCCTGGTCTATCGTGGGCTGAGTCCCGACCTCGATGACGAAGCTGTGAAGACCGTGGGGAAGTGGCGCTTCGCTCCCGCGATGAGCAATGGCAAGCCGATTGCGATACCCGTAATGATAGATGTGAATTTTAAGTTGCGCTAATATGCATCGCAATGGGCCGTAGATGCATAATCAACGACAGCACACCAAGGAAACCAATTGACCGACATACAAAACATCATTTCGCAACTCGAACGCCAGCGAACCTCGATCGAGCGCGCGCTCGAGGCGCTCCACGACATCGAGGGAACGGGAAGCGTGCCCGCACAGAAGCAGGCAACGCCGGCACAGAACAAGCGCGGCGGAAGACGACGACGCATGAGTGCCGAAGGACGCGCGCGGATAGCCGCGGCTACTCGGAAACGGTGGGCGGATAAGAGAGCCGCTGAAGCTGCGATGGCAGCAAAGAAGGCGTCGAAAAAGAGAGCGGGCAAGAAAGCCGTTGTTGGTGATTAGCGCAGGTGGGCTGGAGATTTTAAAGCGTAGGCGGCTTGTGCATTTGCATAGCGTGCAACTGTTGTAGATTTCCTACGGCCGTGAATTCTCCAACTCTACGAGACGCGAATCCGTTGTCCTGGTCCGGCCTAATCGCCAAGTCCCGAAGGCGGTTCAACACGACATCGTACTCCTGATCCAGGCAGTGCACGGCAACTACCAGCTCTCGTAAGTGGGCGATGCTCAGCCCTTCGGTGTCCTCACACCAGCGATCAATTTCCGCCTCTGATAACGAGGCTGCGGCCGTCGCTTTAAGCAAATATGTCCGGCGTACCAGTGGTGAGGGCATGCCGACGAAGATCCGTTCATCAAATCGCGACGGCCGATTGAGAATTCTGGCTCCCAGGTGTTCCGGGTGGTTGGTTGTGGCGACATACACCACGTTATCGGTTTGGTGCTCACCGTCCAGCATCGCCAACACTATATGCTCAGCTCCCTGCCGGATCACCTCATCGATATCTTCAAGAACCACAATCAGCGGGCGGGTGGGCTCAATCGCGCGAATACACTTCAGCGCCAGCACGCACAGTTGGGGATTGGTGCAGACAATAACAATTCCATCGTGGACATCGACGACTTCTTTCATCAGCAGCTGTGCGGTGACCGTCTTGCCGCTGCCCGCAGGGCCCCAGAGCAGCACGCCGCGTTTGTAGACCAAGCCATGGCGAACATACCGCTCCTTCGATGCCCAGAATTTGCGGATTCCGTTGAGCACGCGAACATTCGCCGTCTCGGGAAGTTCGACGAGCGAGTCGGTCATAATTTTCATGTGCTCTAGGTACGGCCCGAGCCCATCGTGGGCTACCGTGTACGCGCCCGATGGCAGCGCGGCAAGCGTTGGCGGTCCTGGCCGAAACGTGCCGTTTGGCCCGATTTGCCACTGGGCAAAATCAGTGACCGGGGAGATGGTCGGTGTTGCCAACATGCCGTTTTGTTCAGCAAGCCGGAGTTGCAAGGAACCCATCAGAGGTTCCCGTGTTCTGGTCAATAATTCATTCAGCCGCTGGTCTTCATTCATCGGTGGAGGTTCTCATGAAGGCTTTATCCACTCACTATAGCCGGAGAATCCGGGGTGGCGGGCCGCAAACAGAGCTAGACGGGATTCGAGTGGGAGAGAAAATGGTCACTTAGGCGGGACGTCGAGCGAATATAAAGGGAACAGGTCTTGGCGATCCGTCCTGCTCAATTTTGCGGCGGCTTACGGACAAGTGGGGGCTGAGGCCGAAAAGCTCTCTGTTAAAAGCGTGAAGTTTTCTGGCCTTATTCGATCCGGTCTTTAGTTTTTGCCAGGTACGAGCTCCCACTGCATGTTGTCCACCGTGTCAACAGCGCCGTGCTTTAGGGCGCGGATATGGTCTTTGATGTAGCCGGGGCACGGGCCGCTCTGCAGGCCTGTTGAGGGGCAGGGGTGCTCGCGCTATAACTGCTGGTGCACCGAGGTCCGGCGCTTGATGCGACCGTTGGTGTCCCGTTCGCAGCTGGAGCAATAGGAGGTGGAACGATGTGGCCGGTCGGCGGCACTGACTGGCACGACGAGCAGGCTTGCAAGAACTAACAGATTGCGGACCGCTCGGTTCACATACTGTTATTCGGCAGGAATTGGAAAAAAGCTTTAGGTCAGGCGAGCAAGCTGCGCGCTGTCGAGCGTTACGCGAATCGGATTCGGCCAGGGGCAAGGTACGCAGCGAGCGCAGCACCAATCATCGCCCAGTCAGAATTCGAGGGAATCACATTCCGCGCAGGAGTGGAGTTGGTCGAAGGCGTTGTAAGGGAGCGGGGTGTGCATTGGTAGAAGTTTAGCGCGGTACTGGCTTACGCCAGCCCGTTTCCAAACACCCCTTTCAAACCGTGCGTGCGGTTTTCCCGCACACGGCTTAACGATGATCGTACTGGTGTGGCTTGCGCCGGGTACTTCACGGTTGTGCGCAACCGATACAAGCCCATACCCACGAAACGTTCATGAGTCCACTTTTCCATCCGCTGAGGTCTCTGTCCGCCACGCCGGCTCATCCATGTGGATAGCCGGCAGTAGACATAGCTGTCCAACTGATTGAACTTCCGGTCGGCATTCCCCGTCCGAAAGTAGTTTCCCCATCCCCGGAGCACGGGATTCAGTGTTGCGATAATCTGCTTCACGTCCTTCCCGCTGTGCCGCGAATCTGTCAAACCATGTACGCGTTCCCGGATTCGCTTCATCGCTTTAGGCGACGGCCATCGCTGCATAAAATGCCAGCGCGGGTTCCGTTGGATGCTCCGCTTCTTTCGAATCGTGCAGCCCAGAAACTCAAAGCTCTCCTTCCCGCGTCTCAAGTCCACCATCCGCGTTTTCTCCGGATGCAGTTTCAAACCGAGCCGGTTCATCACCAGCGCGATCCGCCGAAGCGCTTCCCTGGCCTGCGATTCCGTTCGGCACATCGCCACGAAATCATCGGCATACCGAACCAGCACTCCCAGCGACGAACATCGCGCCGCCCAGATTCGGTCCAGCTTGTTCAGGTAGATGTTGGCCAATAACGGCGAGATCACTCCACCCTGCGGTGTTCCCGCTAGCGTTTCTCTCACCGTGCCGTCCTCCATCACTCCCGCTTCCAGCCATTGGCGTATCAACTTCAATACCCTTCGATCCGAGATTCGCTCCTTCACCAGTTCGATCAACGTACTGCGATCGATCCCGTCGAAATAGCCCTGAATGTCCGCATCCACGACAAAGTTGTGGCCCCGGTTGCCCGCTTCGCGGATCGCTTCCAGCGCCTGTGTCGCACTCCTCTTCGGACGGAAACCATAACTGCATGGCTGAAAATCCGCCTCGAAGATCGGTTCGATCACCAACTTCGCCGCCATTTGGATCACCCGGTCCCGTACCGTCGGTATTCCCAATGGCCGCTGCTTCCCGTCTGCTTTCGGTATCCATCGCCTCTTCACCGGGTGAAGGACGATATCGGCCTGCTTTGAGATCGGCTTGTATCCCTTCGAGAAACCGCGTCACTCCTTGCTCCTCGATGGATCGCAGCGTGATTCCATCCACGCCTGCCGCTCCCTTATTGCCGCGCACTCGCTTCCACGCTTCCCACAGAACGTCACTTCTGTAAATCCGGTCGTACAACGCATGGAATCGCCGTGTCTTACTCTGCTTGGCACACACCCATAGCCTGCGTTGGAGTTGTCGTACTTTTTCATTGGGGTTATTGGCTGTTTCCAGCATGCCCTCGCACTTACCTCCTGACAAGCTCGATCAAAGCAGGGCCCCTTCCCTCCAGCGCGTTATCTTGCACGCCTTCATCGGTGTCGGCGGACGCTGAGCTTCCACTTCGCATCAACTTCCAAGCACTGACGAGTTCCTGGAGCGTAGACGCGCGCAGCAGTACATCGCTCTCCACGTGCAATCTTTGGGCGCTCGGTGATAGGCTGCCAGCACGTGATGCGGGCTGAGCAGCGCCAGGCGGCGCCGGAGTTCTTTCACCTCAACTGCGGTGAGCGGCTTGTCGAACTCGGACGCGTCCGGCCGGTACGCCATGTCGTGCACAGTCTAATATATTCGTGTTTTGTTCCCCTACTTTGACTGGTTCGCTGGTTCACGGTTTGAGGAGCGTTTGAGTCCTTTTACAATGGGATCTCACGGTTTGGGGAGCGAAATGCGCCACTTCTTGCATGCAAAGTCTGTGTTAACTCAGAAAATATACTGGGGGACGGACCCGTTCACGGTTTGGGGATCGCCTTCACGGTTTAGGGAGCCGCCTCACGGAATGAGGATCTCCCGTTCACGGTTTGGGGGGCGTGAGTTCATGGTTTGAGGATCTTTAGTTCACGGTTTGAGGGTGCGATTTAAGTGGCAGAGTAGCAACCTAACGTGTTGCAAATAAAGGACATCGCAAATTGACGTTTTGGCGTAGACATTATTAACGTATGTTGAGAGAACACCAACAAATAACATTTTGCGGTTATTGTGTTGAATTAGGATTAAGAGAAATCCGTGAGTGCACAACTGGAGTTAACGGCAACCGAACCCGACTTTGCAACCCTCACTCGCATTCGAGTCGAGACGGCGCTTTCGCGTTTCCCCATTCACCGGCTTGCTAAAAAAGGCACCATTGCCATTGATATCAGGAATGACGGTAACCAAGCAGATTTCAAATGGGAAGTCACTTACAACGTCAAACACGGACAGCCTGGGCCACTCGCCTATAAAGTTGACACACTGGTCGTCAACCGGAAAATCGATGAAGCGGAACGCCCGTTGCCTAAAATTATCAGGCTCGGAAGCCTGCATGAAATTGGCCAGCACCTTGGATTGGGCGGAGATACCAACCTTGTAAAGAAAGCGCTTCACCAGAATGCTAGCGCATACGTAGAGTTCAGTATTCGATACAAACGGAGAGATGGAACGGAAAAGGCTCTGGAGCAAGGGGACAATCGCTATGGGGTTGTTTTCACTGGCGAAAAACTACCCGGGGGCCAAGTTGCAGATGCCGTTTATTTGATCCTGCACGATTGGTATCGAGAATTGCTTGATGACGTAACTTTCCGGCCGCTCGATTACGATTACCTGCGAGAGCTTCCGGCTGGTGCACAACGTTTCTATGAGCTTTTGAGCTTTCAGGTCTTTGGGGCCCTTGCCAGTGGTCGGCCACGTGCGAAGCTGCTGTATTCCGATTACTGTACGCATGCGCCGCAGATGCGCTATGACGATTGGGAGCGTGTTAGAAAGCAGATGTACAAGGTTCACGCCCCTCATCTCGCGTCCGGGTATATTTCTAAAGTTGCTTATGAAGAAACCGCTAAAAATGCTGGCAATCCTGATTGGGAGATGTTATATACCCCGGGCCCGAAAGCTTCAATAGAATATGGCGTATTCACGACGCGAAAGCGCGGGCGTTTCGTCGACACTCTTGCCCCCGCGCCACGACGCCAACCGCGTTTTTTCTCGACCCAAAGTGAACTTCCACTCGATGATAATACATGCCTAACTGAGCTTACCCGCCGTGGCGTCACGGAAAAAAAGGCACGCGAGCTTCTCGCAGAACTTACTCCCGGCCAGGAAGTCATGGATCAGATCGAATGGACCGATTCGATCATCGCCAAGGCGCCGGCCGGCAAATTCCACAACCCGCCCGGCCTCTACGTTGCCACCATTCGCGACAACGTCGCGCCCCCCGCCCCGTTCCTGAGCAGCCGCAAGCGCCGGCTACAGGAAGAAGCCCACCAAGCCAAGAACGCGGAATTGGCCCAGTACGCGCAACAGGAGCTCGCCTACGCCGAATATCAGAGCCAGGCGATCGAGACCTACATCGCCGAACTCCCACGAACCGAATACGCACAAACGCTGCTAGAAGCGCGCCGGCAGCTCAAGCGCTCGCACGCGACGATGAGTGAAGCGCAGCTCGAGGAACTCGCGGCGAACTGGGTGCGCGCTGAAGTGAAGAACGGCGGGCGAGTGCGGGTGATGGGGTTTGCGGAGTTTTGCGGTGCACAAAAAGCAGGACTAAGAATGAAGATCAATCATGCTGGGACGGGCCGCATTATTCCGCAGTCTGAACACCTCAGCCCATTCTCGATGTGGATATGCCAAGCCAAACCGCAGGATTGCTCCGCGGTTTAGCCGCCGGGCGTTTTCACCTCAAGTTTAACCGTTGACGAAAGCGATGATTCCATCGTGTGCAGAGAAAGGGCTTGATGCGCACCAGAGATAATATCGCCTCCATAAACCCTCGCCGGCGGCCCCGAAAAGGCACTGCCCCGCACTCAGGACAGCGTGGACCGTTGACCTGCAGCACTGGGATTGGCCCGGATTGCGCGTCGGAGACACGCAACGTATGTCGTAACAAGTTCTTCTCAGATTGCAGGCACTGTGTAAACCCTTGATCGGCAGAAACTTCGGATCGCTTCAAAACGCTCATGGGCTACCCGCAGAGAGTGATCTAACTATGGGACCTGACCTGGCTTGGTTGTGTTTCTACCGTAAACCCGTATCTTCCCTGGCCTCCCAGGCCTTGCGCGAGTCTTGAGCGGCAGGCGGCGCTCGATGCGCCAGAACGCCGAGGCCCCTTCACGCGGCACATCCGGCAGAGAGCCGAAGTTTATCGCACTCCTCTCGAGAGCCGCCGTGGCTGCGGGAGTGGACGGCATTTTTTGTTGAAGTGCACAAGGCCAGGCGCCCCCAAGGCGCAGATGCATTTTGGAACAGACATTTACAACACGCGAACCCCAGCATTTTACGAGCCTCGGCTCGATGTTGCAAAAACTTACCCTGAGACAACACCGGAGCTCATCGCTGACCACCGCACTACTAACTGAGCTCACCCGCCGTGGCGTGACGGAAAGGCACGCGAGCTTCTCGCAGAACTTACTCCCGGCCAGGAAGTCATGGATCAGATCGAATGGACCGATTCAATCATCCCCAAGAGGCGCCCCGGCAAGTTCCACAACCCGCCCGGCCTCTACGTTGCCACAATCCGGGACAACGTCAGGCCGCCCGCGACGTTCCTGAGCAGCCGCAAGCGCCGGCTGCGCCGAGCTGGCCCAGCACGCGCAACAGGAGCTCGCCTACGCCGAATATCAGAGCCAGGCAATCGCGACCTACATCGCCGAACTCCCGCAGACCCAATACGGACAAATGCTGCTAGAAGCGCGCCGGCAGAGGTTTGCCCCGCATCTTTGCGAGCGTCGCTCGGTCCACCTCTTTGTGTCCGGGCTCCTGATTCACACCGTAGGCTGCTTTGAGGAGCTCTTGCTGATCAGGCGGGAGGCACTCCAGGTACGCACGCAGTTCTGATCGAAGCTGAACGCGTGCATCGAACGAGAGGGCATTTGAATCCTTAACGCTTTCCACCTCATTAGCCGTGACCGCATGACGCCGAACCGCTCGAAGGATGGTCCGACGATCATTCTGAACGAGAGAACGCAAATACGAAAG
Organism: Bryobacterales bacterium; assembly: GCA_038232555.1. Taxonomy (GTDB): domain Bacteria; phylum Acidobacteriota; class Terriglobia; order Bryobacterales; family Bryobacteraceae; genus JBBSHP01. Next base: position 7,357 of record JBBSHP010000004.1, on the reverse strand, counting down.
GACCGCGGCCTCTACCTTCTTTTGGACCGCATCAGAACCGAATTGTCCCTCTAATCGCGCGAAGATGCGTTCGATGTACTCCTGTTCCGAAGCCTCCATTCCCAAGGCATTTTGCACATAATCCCGAATATAGGGCGCGAGTCGGCTCAGCGTTTCGCGTAGCGCAGGATCTCTGTTTGCTTCAGACGTGTAGACGTGGAACTGTTTTGATGAGTTGCGCGATAACTTCAGTACGAGACTGTAGAACGCCATGGACCCCCACAAGATTAGCGGCCAGTTGGAAGCAGTATAGCTAAAACAAATACTAAAAAACATTTCAAATCATGTCACTATTCGCTTCGCTGGTGCCTATGTTTATAGAGACCCTCTCCGATGGAATCCAGAAGGGTGACAAGCCGTACGCCGCAGGGTAGACGCCAAATTCCCTTGAGACCGGAACGTGGAATTGGGACGGATACCAGATCTGTTAGTCCCTTTCTACCCCCAGTGAACTGCCTGTCAACTGAATCGGGGTGTCTCTTTGACGTCCAGAATCAGCCTTCGCTCCCAGGGGAACTCAACCCGGTTTGGGCCGTCGCTTCTTGCGACCTTTGCGTCCTCGCTCCATGGTTTTGCGGGCACTGTTCCAGCGTCAGTTTCTACCGCAGCGTCTTCGCAGACGCTGAAACACAACCCGTACCTAGTCGTGTTCGACATCACACGCACCTTCCAGGGGTTGATGGGGGAACTGGGTGGAAGCTACATTGAGCTCGGCCAGAAAGATGACAGTGCAAGAATCAACCCGTTCTGCCTGCCCCCCACGGCCGAGAACTTTTCATTTCTGTATGCCTTCGTGCGCATGCTGCTGGAGTCCGATGGAGGCCCGTCCTTGACGAACGAGGAAATGGCCGATCTGTTCAGCCAGGTCCAATCCATTTACCAACTCCCGCGTCATGTCCGGCGGCTCGGGACCTTGCGGCTGATGCCGCACCTCGACGTACGCCTGGGCCGCTGGATCTCTAAAGGCGGCAAGGCCGGCCAGTATGCCCACCTGTTCGACAACGAAGAGGATACGATCACGACCGCGGATATACAGGCGTTCTCGTTTTCCCAAATAAAACAGGATCGCGAAGCGGTCGAAGCCATGCTGTTCTACACGCTGCACCGATCCTTGCAACGCATCTGGGCTACTAATCGGCCGGGCTTTGTCTTTTTCGATGAGGCCGTTTCGTTCCTGCAGCATCCGGCGACCCGCGCCTACATTCTGGATGCTCTGTTGAGCTTCCGGAAACTGAACGCTTCGATCATTCTGTTCATCCACAGTCTGGCAAATATGGATACGGAGTTCGCGCGAAAGGTAATCGAGAGTTGCCCCACGCGCTTGCATGGTGCCAACCCGGGAATTGATAAGCAGGCCTGGGTGGACTTCTTTGGTATGACCGCTACCGAGGCTGAAAAGATCACCAGGCTGGTACCGGCGCGTCAGTGGCTGAAACAGGGTTCTGGCGTACTGAATCTGGTATGCGATCCGATCTCTAACAAGCTGTACTCAACGTCTATGGAGGTGCAATAATGTCCCGTTGTCTTCTCCCTCTCTTGTGCTGTGGTTCGCTTTTGGCGGCTGACCTGGCCAAGGTTAAAAAGGCTCAAGCCGAGCTTGTTCACGTCGCGGAGGTCGCGCCGAAATCGCTGGTACTTCGCTTGGGTAACCGCGACATCGGGATTGTCCATACCAAGGTACGGTATGACACCTGGATCATTTTGCCGCCAGATGAAGCTATTACCGGAGCGGGCTCGGGGGATAACGAGAACTGGCAAGTAAAGCCGGCCGATGACAAGCGGGCCACCAATCTGTTCCACGTTCAGCCGTCCAAGGAAAACACTCGCACCAATCTGAATTTGCGGACCTCCAGCGGCCGGTACTACTCGCTGTTGTTGATCGAGGATTCGGCTTGTTCGAGTTGCCAGCCGGACCTCAAGGTGTTTATCGAGCCAACCGAAATCAAACTGCAATCGGTTCCAATGGGGTTCTCGTCCACGCCCGAACCCGATTACCAGAAGCAGGTGGCGGCCCTGAAAACGGAAATCAATGAAGCCAAGGCCGAGACCAAGCGCGTACGTGTAGATGCAGGCGTTGAAAGCGAGCGCCAGATTACCGCTTTCCGTGCTGCGTATCCATTGGTGCTGAAGTGCGGCTACTCGGCCAAGTTCGGCAAGGCTCCGTTTCACCTTGAAGCGATCTGCACAGACGGAACGTTTACGTATTTGAAAAGCGAAGCCGCCGAATTGCCGTCTCTCTATATCGAGAAAGACGGCAAGCCAGCCCTGGTTCAGTTCAAATACATTCGCGGAGAGTCCGCCCACGAAGGCACCTACGTGGTCGATTCGGTGATTACCCGAGGGCATCTGCAGCTTGGTCGAAAGAAGTTGAAATTCGCAGCTCGCGGTTGATGCTATGGATTGGATCGATCGCATTGCCGTATTACTGAGGCGCGATCCGCCCTCGCAATACCAACCACCGCCGGGAGCTCCACCGCCTGCTACCGTCTACGTTCAGCAAATCCCGAGACGGAAGATTTCGCGCAGCGCTATGGCGGGCGTAGCCGTGGTATTGGTATTGGCTTTCTTCTTCGCCCGCAGCGCCGCGCACGTATCCGCGCCCGCCCAGAAGACCCCCGAGTTCCCAAGCTTCGATGTAGACCGGCCCGGAATTCAACGGACTATGGCAAACCTTCGTGACTCTCAGAAAGAGGCAGAGAAAGCATTGCGAGAGCAGGAAGAGGTCTTGCGCCAACGGCAACAGCCCGGGATTAGCTCGGCGCAGCAACCTGGGCAACCGTATCAGCCGGCGTATGGACCGGGGCCGACCCCACCGCCGGCGCCGCCACCGGATCCGATCGTAGAGCGCAAGAAAGAACTGGCTTATAAGTCACTGTTCGCATCACCGGTTATTCCAGTACAAGGTGGTTCCTCGGAGTTTCAGAGGGTAGTGGAACCGGTACCGGCCACCACTCCTTCCGTTGTCGCTGCCATCCAGCGCGAGCCCGAGAAGCCGGAACCAGCACACAACTGCCTGGACCGTGCGCCGCTCTATGCAATATGCGAAGGAACGATCATTCCAGGCCGATTACAAAACAAGCTGGTGGGAGAACTCGCGGGCCCGCTTAACGTAATGATCGATACCGACATTCGGTCGCGCGATCGCCAGCACATCCTAATTCCCAAGGGCAGCATCCTGCTCGGAACGGCCGCGAGAACATCCTCGTCCTATGACAGTCGGTTGTCGGTAGGATTCCACCGCATGTTGCTGCCAGACGGAACAGGGCGCGATCTTCATAATGCCGTGGGGCTGGACCTGGCGGGCGAGACCGCGCTGAAGGACAAGACCGACCACCATCTGAAATCCACCATTGCGACTACCGTAGCGTTGGGCGGATTGGCCGGTTTCTCACAGTTCGGCGCTGGCAGCGCATTCACCGGCGGCGGCATCGACTCGTACCGCAGCGGCATTTCGCAGCAGGCTGGAACAGACCGGGCAGCAGCTCATCGGGCGGTCCTTGAATCGGCCGCCCACGATCACCATTAGCGAAGGGCACGCCGTCAATGTGTACCTGTCTGAGGATATTCGTCTTCCCGAGTTCGCCCATGAGGTGATCCGATAATGTTCCCCTTGAGGGTTTCCCTGTTTATGTCACTCGGTGATCGGGCACTGCTTCGACCCAAATGCCTGCGCCCGGCGGACTGCGAGGGCTTCTGCTTTGTCGGCTCCCCCATCGAACCCCGTGATGGTTCCCCCAACAATGCAGCCACTTGCCTGGGGAGCAGCGGGCACTCGCTCTTTAGTGCCCCGACACACTCGGGGACATAAAAAGGAGAAACACAATGTCGTACATCAACCAGATCACTCTTCAAGGCAACCTCGGCAAAGACGCCGAGACCAAGCACACACCGGACGGAACGCCGGTCACAACCTTTTCAATGGCTACCGAGACGGGCACCCGCAAAGGCCCGCACGTCGATTGGCACGATATCGTGATCTTCGGCGAATTAGCTGAAGAGGCCGGCTCGTTACGCAAAGGCGATCAGGTCCGTGTGGAGGGCGCGCTTCGCAGCAGGACCTACGAGAAGGACGGCGCCAACCGCAAGGCCTGGGAAGTGCGCGCGTATGCATTCGAGAAGCTGGTTCGCAATACCGCAGTTCCCGAGGGGGTGCCCGCTTAGGCGGGCATTTCCTCCCACATAAGGGAGGTTCCTATGTTTTTGTTGAAACTGTTTCTATTCAAACGTGGAGCGCCGTTGTTGTTCGGCTTTCTGCGATTCGCCGTGTTCCTTTTCATCGCCGTTTTCGCGGTCCTCTGGATCTTATCCGCTATGGGCTGCAGCTCGGCTCCACCCCCTCAGAAAGCACCATCTCCCGCCGCGCTGCAGGAAGGCAAGGCAGCCATGTTCCGCAAGCACAACACCGCCACCACTCAGGCGCTGCACGGTCTGGACAAAGTCCTTAGTAACGGATATCCGGAGCAGAAGCAACGGAGGAGCAAATAATGATACGCACACGGGTTTGGTCTATGGGAGCACTGTCTCTCGGGTTAACAGCAGGCGCTCTCGCCCAGTTGATTCCCGGTGGCGCAACGGAGTTCACTCAGATCGCCAACAATTACGAGCTGGTGGCAACCGTAGGACAACTGGTGGAGCAGCTCCAACAGTTGAAGCAGACCTACACCCAGATCCTCTTCAACGCCAAGATGATCACCAATAAATCCCGCTGGGCCGGCGTGATGTCCCCGCAACTATTAACGACGGGATATGACACCTATTTGCGAAACCAAAGGCTGGTACAAGGGTGTCAACGGCGTGCAGCTAGGCGGCGGCTACACTATCGCTGTTGAGCAGTTGAACCAATATGGAGCGGGGTTGTCCTACGTCCCGGGTCCGCAACAGAATCGGGTCTTTCAGAACTATGCGGCCATCGAGCGCACGGACGGCACGAACCAGATGGCCATTGGCAACTATCGGCCAATACCGAGCCGATGAACCCTCGCGCCGCAAGGCAATCAGCGACGTGCTGGCTACCGCCAACTCAGATAACAGGGACAACAATTCCGAAGTCGCCGTTCTTAACCAGATCGCCAATGCGAACGCGCTGAACGCCCAGAACACCCAATCGGCCAACGCTCTGTTCTCCGCCATTCTGGAGGAAATGATCCTCGATCAGACCCAACGGCGCCAAGTGCAGGCGGTGGCGGTCAACTCGGATGTCTACTTCCGGCAGAACGCCGCAGCCACCCTTTCCCGGCATACTACCGCGACAACTCAGGCACTCCAGAACTTGAGGATTCCCTAAGTGCCCGACAATTTCTTCACGTTTATCGGAAGTGCGATTACTAAGCTATTCACCCATGCCGCTTTTTTTCAGGCCATCGGGGTATCCGCCTTTCGGCTGACCGTGGCTCTGCTGTTGTTCCTGTTCGGGGCCGAGACGGTGCTGACCGGGTACTTCGACATGCGGAAGTTTGTGCGGCTGGTCTTTATGATCCTGGTCTGCCTGACCCTGATCACCTATTACTCCGCACCGGCCCCGTTCGTGGGCCGCAGTCTCCACTCGCTCATCACCGACGAGGCCAAATACCTTTCGGATCAGCTCGAGACGGGCACCAACGAGACGCTCCAAACCAAGCTCAATGCCGCATACCTCCAGATGGAAACGCCCACTTACTTTTCCGGCCTGGCCCTTACTATTACCTGGTTCGTGGCCATCTGCCTGATCGCGCTGTTACGTCTGGTGATGCTGGCTGTGGTGGCATTCTCCTACATGGCGCTCGGCATTATTGTGCTGCTCGGGCCGCTGTTTATTCCTTCGCTGATCTGGCCAGGCTTGGAGTTCCTGTTCTGGGGCTGGATCAAAAGCTTCATGTCGTATGCCCTCTACCAGGTCGTTGCTTCTGCCATGGTCTTTATCACGGCGAACGTGATGACCTCGTTTTTCGAGGCCAATCCGGGGCCGTATGGCCTGGAGAAGATCACCACGATGTTTGTGGAATTGGTTGCCATTATCGGCACCTGTATCTACTCCATTGTGAAAGTTCCGTCGCTCGCCAGTTCTATCCTGTCTGGCCGCGGAGGCGAGTCGATCGTGCGGGAGAGTCTGTAATGCACGCCGTGGTACCCGATCCGCTTCAGCACCAGTGCTTAGTCCTGGAGCCATCCAAACCCCCGCAACCGTCTCTGTTTGCCACCCGAATGGCGTACCTAGAAGCGGCCAACCGGGTGTCGTTGGTCGCCAATATCGTTCAGGCGGTAACCCTGGCGCTGGTGCTGCTGTGGACCTATGGCGTGTATAAAGCTTCGCTCGTCCGGGATGTCCGGTTCTTCGGAATTACGAATGATGGCGGTCTCCAGCCAATCAATCCGGATGCGCTGAAATTCCACCCCACCGACCAGATCCTACGTTCATTTCTTCTCAAGTTTGTCAAAGAGCACCAGGAGCGCGTATCGATGACCGTTGCGGCCGAGTACGGCCACTCGCTGCAGTTCATGGATCGGCGGCTCACCTCACAGGGTATCCAGGACGACATCAAATCCATCAAGAAACTGCGTGCGGGCGAAGGGGACGAAGTACGCGTACGCGTTGCCAATGTGACTCTGGCCAACCTCGAACACGGCTGCGCCAACGGATCGGCACCGCGCCCTTGTACCGCCAAAGTAGACTACGAGAAATCATTCTTCGAGCGCACCGAACAGCGCTTGATCGAAACCAAGAAGTACAGCGCGTCGATCGAGTTTGTTCTCAAAACGGAGATCACGAACGACATGGTGGCGGACAATCCCATCGGGCTGATCATCACCAGCTTCCATGAATACGAAGGGTGGGAATGATGCGCGCTTTGACGCTGACACAGCCTTGGGCCACGCTGATACTGTTGGGCGCAAAGCGGATCGAGACCCGGTCCTGGCGGGTCTCGTACCGTGGGCCGCTTGCGATCCATGCTGCTAAAAGATTTCCGAAGGAGGCACAAAACCTTTGCCAAGCCCCCGGATTCTCTCGGGCGCTGACTGATGAGCAACTTCCCTTAGGCGTCGTTCTGGCGACGTGTCGCTTGATTGCCTGCATTCCTACCCGGGAGCTTCAGAGAAATCGGACAGTTGAAGTCGATTCCGCTACGAATGTCGGCAGCCTCGAGATGACGGATCAGGAACGGCTTTTCGGTAACTACACTCCGGGACGGTGGGCCTGGCTGGGGTGCACGACTAAAAAGTGACGCACTAAGCGGCTCTCCGGTCTTAGCGACGCTCCCAAAAATCCTGGAATGTTCCGCTCAGTTTGGAGCAGCGAAGAGCAATGATGGCGTTCGATCCGCAGACAGTCCAGTGCATACCT
>JBBSHP010000003.1:0-33471 GCA_038232555.1 Bryobacterales bacterium | reverse complement strand
TGTGACAGGCAGTGAAATGAACACCAACCTGGATCCAGCTACAGTCGCTGGTTTTGGCTACGAGTGGGAGAAGTTCGATCAGACCAGCTTATCCGGCCCGGAGCTGGAACATTTCTTTCACCAGTACTTCCGGATCTTTCCATGGGATGCATTGCCAGACGGGGCAATCGGGTTTGATTTGGGATGCGGAAGCGGGCGTTGGGCACGATGCGTAGCACTTCACGTGGCGCCCGGCGTCGGATGTCTGCACTGTATCGACGCGAGTCCTGCCGCTCTCTCGGTGGCTAAACGCAACCTTAGCGATTTACCGAACTGCACTTTCCACCAAGCCTCGGTTGTTGATGATATTCCACTGGAGCAGAGCTCCATGGACTTTGGATATTCACTGGGGGTTTTACACCATGTGCCAGATACCGAAGCAGGACTGCGCATGTGTGTTTCCCGGCTGAAGAAAGGCGCTCCTTTTCTGGTTTATCTGTATTATGCCTTTGACAACAGGCCAGGGTGGTTTCGCATGTTGTGGAAGGTCAGCGACGGTCTCCGTAAGGGTATCTCCCGTTTGCCCCATTTGCTACGTTATTCGGCAAGCCAACTGATTGCGGCAATGGTTTATTTCCCCCTTGCCAAGACGGCGCTGCTGTTGGAGAGAACGGGCTGGCGTGGTGGAACGTTTCCTTTGGCTCAGTACCGGCATAGCAGCTTTTATACAATGCGCACCGACGCGCTGGATCGATTTGGAACGCGACTGGAACAACGCTTCACGACGCAGGAAATCCGGGGGATGATGGAGCGTTGCGGCTTAGAGCGCATCGTCATTAGCGATGAAGAGCCGTTCTGGTGCGCTATGGGCTTCCGAGCGTAGTGTGAAGGTAGTCCGGGTTATTACCCGCCTAAACATCGGCGGCCCCGCTATTCATAGCGTCCTGCTTACTCGCGGTCTCCGGGGTCGAGGTTATGACACCTCCCTTGTCGTTGGCACCTGCGAGGCCGACGAGGGCGACATGGGTTATCTTCTGACCGCGGACGATGCCGTGCAGCTGATACCGGAGATGTCCCGGTCGGTACGGCCTTGGAACAACCTCCGAGCTTTATGGAAGCTGTGGCGATTGATGCGGAAAGAGCGGCCGGCCATTGTACACACCCACACGGCGATGGCAGGATCGCTGGGCCGGGCTGCTGCTATTCTGAGCAGCGTACCGATTATCGTTCATACGTTTCATGGAAACAGTCTGGCGGAGTACTTCTCCCCAGTGATGAGTATGGTGTTTCGCAACATCGAACGTTTACTCGCAATGAAGACCGACGCGATCTGCGTGGTCTCAGAGCAGCAGGCTGCCGAACTAAGCGAAGTCTTCCGGGTCGCGCGCCGCGATAAGTTCCGGGTTGTACCGCTTGGTTTGGAATTACAGCAGTTTTTAGATCTGTCCGCGCCTGGGGTAGCAGGTCCACTAAAAATGGTCTGGCTCGGCCGACTAGTTTCTGTCAAGAATGTGCCACTGCTGGTCGAGATTATTGAGACAGCGCTCGGGAGAAGCAGCGATGTGCAATTCACGATTGCGGGTGACGGCCCGGAACGGGCTGCTGTGGAGACGATTGTTAAGCGTTTTCCGAAGCAGGTCAGTTGGCTGGGGTGGCAGAAGGATGTGGCTCCGCTCATAGCGCAATGTGACGTTTTGATACAGACATCCCATAATGAAGGGACTCCGGTAGCTCTGATTCAGGGAATGGCGGCCGGCCGGCCGTTCGTGGCGACACCTGTAGGCGGAGTCGTCAATATGGTCCAAGGTGCAGCGGTACATAGCGCAGGTAACTGCCGATGGTTTGAAAATGCGGTTCTTGTACCCCCATCAGCTTTGGCGTTCACCGAAACGCTGATTCGGCTCGCTGAGAATCGTAGTTTGGTGGTAGAGATGGGATACCAGGCGCGAGCATTCGCGTCTCAGCAGTATCCGGTCAGCGCACTATTAGAGAACATTGACGGTCTCTATAGGGAGCTAATTGTACGCAAAGGTCTGCCAATTGGAGGTACGTTGGCCAACGGGGTGGAAGCGGGCGTCTAGATTTGCGCTTTCGGTTGGCGCAGTCGTCACAGTCCCAGAACAAGCCTGGCCTCTGCCTGGAATGTTGTACTTCAAAAAGATCAGGTAAGAGGATGAGGGACCGCGGGGTCGATTGGGAGCGAGTTGTGCCGGCAGATTGCGCGGTTTGAACCTGCAGTGCTGGTGGGGTTTGAGATTAGCGAGACGGCGCTCTTTTTCCTAGACAGAGAGATGCGTGAGAAGCACCCAGGGGTGCGGTTTGCCGCGGAGATCGGAAGCGTCCAGAACGAGCGGCGGCTGACCGAGGTGTTTGCGAAGTACCGGCCGGCGGCGGTGTTCCATGCGGCTGCGTATAAGCATGTGCCGATGATGGAAACCCATGTCTTTGAGGCCGTGGAGAACAACGTTTTTGGCACCCACACGGTTGCGCGATGCGCGGCGCAGTTCGAGGTCGAGGACTTCGTGATGATCTCGACGGATAAGGCGGTGCGTCCCACGAACATGATGGGGGCTACGAAGCGGGTGGCAGAGCTGGTAGTCCGATCCATGCAGGAGCATGGGAAGAAGTTTGTATCGGTGCGGTTTGGGAACGTGCTGGGTAGTAATGGCAGCGTGATTCCGATTTTCAAGGAGCAGATTGCGGCGGGGGGTCCGGTGACGGTGACGCATCCGGAGATGAGCCGGTACTTCATGACGATTCCGGAGGCTTCGCAGTTGGTGCTGCAGGCGTCGACCCTCGGCCAGGGCGGTGAGATCTTCGTGCTGGATATGGGCGATCCGGTGAAGATTTCGGATCTGGCTCGGAATCTGATTTTGCTGTCCGGGCTGCGGCCAGGGGAGGACATCGAGATTCAGTATACGGGGATGCGGCCGGGAGAGAAGTTATTCGAAGAGCTGCATTTGCATGACGAGAATACGATTGATGGCGGGCACGAAAAGATCAAGGTGTTCGCGGGCCAGACTTTGGGCCACGCCGAGGCGGAGAGGCTGGTGGACAGCTTGAGGGATATCTGCGAGGAGCGGGATCTGGGGCGGCTGGTGCTGGCGATCAAGAAAGTGGTGCCGGATTACAGTCCGAGCCAGGAGCTGCTGGAGCGGATGGTGGAGGGGCCGGAGCTAAGCGGATTGGGCCGGTTGAAATGCGGCGGTGGGTGGGCAACACATGAGCCAAGTGCGAGGTTAGGGCAGCTGCGGTTTATGCACTATCGGGGTGATCACTCTGAATGTCACTGAATTCCGTGAGCAATGCCTGCATTTGCTGGAGCGTCTGCCCTCAGAGGGCGTATTCATCACCAAGCGGGGGCGCCCCGGTAGCCAAACTGGTTGCTGTCCGGCGTTCCTGCGCTGACCTGATTGGAACGAATCGCTGATCTGATTGGAACGATCCTGGGGTTGGCGGTCGATTCGAACGACGATCTGTTTTCGACGGGGTTGCGGTGGGATGCTGAATCTTGACACCCACGTCCTAATTAAGGCCGTCGAAGGGACGCTGAGCCCACACGAGCGCACTGTGCTGACCGACGATGCGGAGTGGGGTATTGCGGCCATTGTGCTTTGGGAAATCGAGAAGCTTTTCGAACTCGGGCGGCTGCAGTATGGTCTAGACTACCTCCTCTCGCGGCGGCTATCGATAGCCTCCAAATCTGGGAAGCGAGAACTGGCCTTAAGATTTTCGGGGCGAGATGGATTAGCTTGGGGATATCGCGCCCCCTATACCCAAGTAGCGGAACCCGTAGCGCTCCAAGCGCCCGCGATCAAGGGCATTTCGACCATCCAGTATGATCGGGGTACGCATCCGTTTAAGTACATCCTCCCACGCCAATTCGCGATATTGCGACCACTCGGTTACCAGGACCAGGGCGTCGGCATCGTCGGCTACACCCTCGGCCGTGTTGCAGCACACCACTTCCAGGTCGCCGTGCTCGTGTTTGAAGCGCTCTAGCGCCACAGGATCGTGTACCTTAACTTTACAGCCACGTTCAATTAATTTGCGAGCGATGTCGAGTGCCGGTGCCTCGCGCAGATCATCGGTGTGGGGCTTGAAGGCGAGTCCCAAGAGCCCGATGGTGCGCCCTTTCAGGATCTTGAGCTCGGCTAGCAATTTGTCGACAACCAGCTCGCGCTGCCTGCGATTGATCTCCCTTGCTGCTTCTACAATCGGCATTCCCAATCCATATTCACCCGCGGTGGCAACCAACGCCGCTGTGTCTTTCCCAAAACACGATCCACCCCAGCCGATGCCAGCCTGCAGAAAACGCGTCCCTATGCGGGCGTCCAATCCAATGCCTCTCGCTACTTGGGCGATATCTGCGCCTACTTTCTCGGCAAGTTGGCCAATTTCGTTGATGTAGCTGATCTTCAGCGCCAAAAATGCATTGGCTGCGTACTTGATCAGTTCGGCCGATGCGAGATCGGTTGAGATTAGAGGTACCGCACCCAAATTCTCGGGGCGGTCCAGGAAAGGAGGAGGCGCGAAGGTTTGATCGAGGATCGGACGGTATAGCGTGTAGAGAACTTCAAGCGAGCGCGCGTCATCCGACCCAATCACTACTCGATCCGGATATAAGCTGTCGTGCAACGCGGTGCCCTCGCGGAGGAATTCAGGATTGGATGCAACGGCGAAATGCCCGTCTGCTTTTCGGCCATGTCTCTTTTCATAGGCTTCCCGGACCAGTGAACCTACCCAGTTTCCGCTCCCAATCGGAACCGTGGATTTATTCACCACCACCGTGTACTCGCCATCCCGGTGTTCACCAATTCCGCGCGCCGCTGCGGAAAGATAACGCAGGTCGGGACTACCATTGGGGGAGGGTGGCGTGCCCACTGCTATAAAGATCACCTCCGCGCCACTTACCGCGTCGGCGTAATCCGTTCCAAAGCGGATGTTCGATCTGGCCGCTTCCAGCAAATCAGTCAGAAACGGCTCATAAATCGGAATTTGTCCATGGCGCAAAGCTGCTATTTTCTTCTCGTCCGAATCGAGGCAAGTTACCTTATGCCCCAGGAACGACAGGCAAACACCGGTCGTAAGCCCGACATATCCGGTTCCGATAATGCAAACATTCATTAGGTTCAATGATGATGTACATCACTGTCGTTCGTCAAACGCTCCTGTCCTGACTCAAAAGTTCGTTGACAATATCGCGCGACACTGGCGAGGATCTCGTCGGCAGTCTTCGTCCAGATGAATGGTTTGTGATTGGTTTGTGATCGCAAGGTAATTGAGGATTTGCCGTTTCCAATTCTCTGACGCTGCGATGGACACCCCCGCCGAAGTTATTTTCTGGGAGGGCGGCGAACCAGCGTTGGACCAGATTGAGCCATGATGCACTAGTCGGCGTGAAGTGCACGTGGAAGCGCGGGCGTTTCGCCAGCCAGCGACGAATGGCCTCGGTCCTATGCGTGCCGTAATTGTCCAGGATGAGATGTACATCCAGGTCAGCCGCAACGGAACGGTCGATGGTATCCAGGAACTTACGGAACTCGGCGCTGCGCTGCCTGCGGTGAATCTTTCGATTAGCTTGAAGGTTTCACTGCGATGGGGCTGCCAAGCAAAGCGCGCCATATCCGATTAATACTGCTGCGGCTCAGTCCGGCGTGTGCGGCCACTGACCGTGTACTCCAGTGTATAGCGTCTCGTGGTGTAGATTCGAGCATCAGCACGCGTTCGACTTGCTCATCGCCGATTTTGCGCGGTGTACCAGGCCGGGGCTCATCGACAAGCCCGTCCAGATGTTTCTCAACGCCACTTGCCCACCGTTTGTTTGGTGATGCTGAGTTTGCTGGCTACGTCGGAAGTTGCTCTTACCCGCAGCGTACCCAGAACGATCTTCGATCTCACCTCAGCGACCACCTCAAACCGGCCAGTTGTAAGCGTCAAATCAGGACGAATGGTTATACCTTGCCAACCGGTGATTCCGGCAAGCATTTTCGATTCGAGTAACATTTCGGTATTCGATTCCTCGTTTCGAGTTAGATTAATCTGGACCAGAGCGAGGGATGCGACCCGAGCGCCGACTTCCGGGGCCAGACGATGCCAGGGGATGTGAACAGCCGCGCTCGCCGATACTTCGCCGTGAGTGGATCGCGCACCATGGGGCCGTCGCCGCAGTCCACCTGCGCTTCTTCGTCGGGCGCGGTGAGAATGACGGCGCGGCCCTCCGGCGGCTGTGCGCCATGCAACTTGCGGATGTAGCGTTTAACGCTCTCATAAGCGCCGGCGAAGCCGCTCCAGTCAACCAGGTCCTGGCAGATCCCCACTGCATTGCGGCCGCGGGAGAGTCCGACTTCGATCAGTTCGCGGAACGGTTCGCAGACGCGGCGCTGGCCGACGGGCTGCGCCGTGGTTCGGCATCGAGGGCAGCCGGACTGGCCGCCGCGCCGGAGTCGGTGGGTGACCTCCCTGCCGGTTTTGCTGGGGCTGACTCGGTGGTCACTGCATCCGCCGGACTGGCCGGTTTTGCCAATAACCGGCGACCGCGAGGCGGCCGCAGCGCCAGCTTATAAGTGATCAGCGGCCAAGGATCAGCATGTCTATCCGCTATGATCTTCATAGCTATCTACCTTACCCTGTGCGGAGCGCTAAAGAAATCACTACCAGGTTTCGTCAGGAACTGACCAATCTACATTTCTTCTTCAGCCCACCAGATGACCGGTTGCCTAAACAGCAAATCGTCGCCTTACCCATACCGCTCAAAAGATTACCCCATGATTTTTGCCGGCGGGCCGTTGAAATTAAAAACTACCGCATTCCTCTGCTCGGACTCCTTATTGACATAAACGCCTCTACACCTGGTCAAATACGTTGGCGTCGCGATTACTTGAGCGGCCGGGAGACGGGCCTGGCCTATTTCCGCCGCATTCCGTATCTGAATGCCAGTCGGGCGGGGGATCACAAGGTGATCTGGGAGCTGAACCGGCATCAGCATCTCGTTCTTCTGGCGCAGTGCGGATATATCGATGAAGTAATCGCGCAACTCCAAGACTGGATCGAGGCGAACCCGTTTCATCGAGGGATTAATTGGTCGAGTGCCCTCGAAGTTGCGTTCCGGACGCTCTCATGGATTTGGATTTATCATTTAGCCGGGGATCGTTTCTCTGAAGCATTTCGTCTGGTCTTTTTTCGTGCGCTCAATCAACATGGCCGTCACCTTGAAAACAACCTATCGTTTTACTTCTCGCCGAACACTCATCTTCTCGGAGAAGCTGTCGCCTTGCATGCGCTCGGCAAATTATTTCCAGGGTTCCAGCGTGCGGAGAAATGGAAGAATGTGGGATGGCGCGTTGTGGAAGAAGAGATGGAGAAACAGGTTCGTCCGGATGGAAGTCATTTTGAGCAATCGACTTACTACCATATGTATGCACTCGATATGTTTCTTTTTCATGCGATCCTGAGCACGCCTACGGAGGGGTACCGAAATCGCCTGGAGAAGATGTCCGAGTATTTGCACGAATTGATGGGACCAATGAGAAGGCTACCCTTCATTGGAGACGATGACGGCGGCCGTTTTTTTCATCCCTTTGGAGCTCACGAGGAATACTGTCGGGCCACCATGGCTACAGCCGCAATCCTGCTCGAGAGAGCCGATTGGGCATTTGAACAGGAAGATCTGTACCCACAGGCCGCCTGGTGGTTGGGCAGGACCGAAGGACGACAGGAAGGAAGTTGGCAATCCAAGCTATTCCCGGATGCTGGAATGGCGGTCATGACATTGGGACCAGTTCACATCTTGATCGATGCCGGTCCGTTCGGTCCGTGGGGATCCGGCCATAGTCACTCCGATACATTGAGCCTCGTCGTCAGACATGGGGAACGGGAGATCTTGATCGATCCCGGAACGTATACGTATGTTGGGGATATGGAAGAACGCAATCGGTTCAGGAGCACCGGCGCGCATAATACGATCCGCATCGACAGGTTGGACCAGGCAACCCCGGTCAATCCGTTCCGCTGGGTAGAGCAGCCCGCTGTACGCATTCGGAGTTGGGAAAGTGCGGGCCAGGAAGATGTGCTGGAGGCTGAATGTTCCTATGGCGGGTTTATACATCGCCGGCTGGTGCGTTTTCGAAAGCCATACATCATCGAAATCGACGATGAGATCACAGGTCCTCCAGGTGAACATGAGCTTGAGCAGTTCTGGCATCTTGGTTCCGATGACGACGTGCGGCTGTTCAGGTTTGATGGCGAAGTGGAACGGCGATCCGGCGAGCGTTCCAAAGCTTTTGGCCAGAAGGAAACTTCTCCTGAAGTTCGGATAAGCCGAAATACGGAATTACCGGCCCGCTTCCATACCGTCCTGGATCTAAGCACGCTTTAATGGCAATTCCCGTTATGCTCATGATTCGTGAACTGAATCTGGGTGGTAGCGAAAGGCAGATGACCGAAGTCGCTCGATCGCTGGATCGTTCTAAATTTGAGCCTCACGTTGGTTGCTTCCGGGCGGGAGGCATACGCGGCGATGAACTCCGTGCCGCCGGCGTGCCTGTAGTTGAATTTCCGGTGCACTCGTACAAGTCCTGGTCTGCGATTATAGGCGGCTGTCGCATCATCCGATATATCCGGGAACACAATATCCGTCTTGTGCATACATTTGACTTTCCGTTGAATGTGTTCGGTATGCCTCTTGCCCACTTCTTTACCCGCGCGGCGGCGGTGTCGAGCCAGAGGGCCCACCGGGACCTGACCCCCGGTATTTATGGACATTTACAACGCGCGACGGATCGCTTTGTTGACGGCATCGTCGTGAACTGCCAATTTTTGAAGCGGCACTTGGTGTCGGATTACGGCTTGCCGGACAGCCTTATCCATCTCTGCTACAACGGCATTGACCTGACGATGTTTCAACCCGGAGGCGAATCCGTACGAACCGCCGCATTCCCTCCGGATTCCTTGGTGATTGGCGTCGTGTGCGCTCTCCGTCCAGAAAAAGGACTGTTGACCCTGCTGGAGGCCTTCGCCAAAATCCGGCATCTTCAGCACGGGCTAAAACTTGCCCTGGTTGGAAGCGGCCCAATGCTTGAGTCATTGCAAATCCGAGCTCACGAGCTCTCGATATTCGAGGATTGCATTTGGCAGCCCGGTACTAAGAATGTTGCGGAGTGGTTGCGGTCGATCGACATTTTCGTTTTACCTTCTCTTTCGGAGGCGTTCTCGAATTCGCTCATGGAAGCAATGGCCTGCGGTTGTTGTTGCGTGGCTTCGAATATCGGGGGTAACCCGGAGTTGATCACTACGGGCGTACAAGGTCTTCTCTTTGAACCAGGCGATGCCGGCAGTCTCGCGTCCACTTTGGAGCAGCTCATCCTGACGCCCGGTCTCCGAAGCACCTTGTCTCAGAGTGCATGCCGATTTTTGCACCAAAGCTTTTCGGTGCAGGCCGCCGCGGCTCGTATGGGCCAGATCTATCTTGAAATCCTGGGAGATGGCTGATCCAACCGGCTGAGGTTGATAGCCCGGTAACGTTATACTATTGATGTCGCTCGCCAGCCATTTCAGGCGACTCCCCAGAGCTGTCACCCTCAAGAGATAAACACAGAGAGCCGATCATTACATAGTGGGCCGAATTGATGTCCGCCATAACCGGACCAAAATACCTTACTTCATAATCCTGGCGGTGTTTGCAGCTTCGCGCTTGCTGTATTACGCCCTCGGCGTCCGCTTCGACGCGCGAGGCGTAGGAGTGTTCTTTCAGTTCATCGATCCGGAGCTTCTCAAGAGCCGAATGCTGGAGAGCCTCTTCTACCTGCATATGCAGCCGCCAGGCTACAACCTTCTGCTTGGGCTTATGTTGAAACTGTTTCCAGAGTCCTACGGATCGGCTTTCCATGTGTTGCACTTGTTCTTTGGAGCAAGTATCGGCTGCCTGGTCTATTACATAATGAGGTCGCTGGGGGTGTCCGTTCGAATTGCGGTTCCACTGGTGTGTATTTTCATTGTTAGCCCGGGCGTTGTGATGTTTGAGAATTTCGTACTCTACGAATATCTGTTGGTGTTCATCCTATCTGCGAGCGCCGCTCTGCTATTCCGCTTTTTTGAGCTGCGAAGTGCCGGATATGCGGTCTCGTTTCTGATCTGCCAGTTCAGTCTGGTCTTTCTGCGCAATCAGTATCATTTGTTCTATTTTATAGCGATTTTTGCGTGTATATCTTACTTTACGACGGTGCACCGGATTCGCGTAATTGTCGTTGGCGCGGTTCTGCTGATCGCCGCTACGGGCCTGTACTTAAAAAACTACCTTCTATTCGGGCAATTTGTGAGCAGTACCTGGATGGGCATGAATATGACGACTATCGTGCAGCATCAAATGTCAGACGAGGAGATGACGCGGTTCATTGCCGCCGGACTTATATCGCCAGTGTCGCGTTATCCGGCAGGCACTCCGCTGGACCTATATATGGGCCTGGTGAAGTGGCCAGCCCCGACGGGTATACCGGTGCTGGATCAGGTGAAGAAATCGACCGGAGGTGACAACTTCAATAATTCCGTAGTCCTAGACGTAGGAAAGATCTACATGAAAGATGGATTAACCATTCTCCGGCATGATCCAAAGGTCTATCTCCGATCTGTAGTTAAAGCATGGTTCGCATACTTTCTACCGACCGGCGATTTTCCAAACTTCGACTTGAATAGGCCGCAGATCTACGCCATCGACCGTGCCTTCAATCTGGTCGTGTTTGGACAGTTTCGGGACGCCTCCGATCGAAAGCATCTGCGAGCAATGGAAGGGAAAGGGCAGCAGTTGTTTTTGATTGCGTATACCGGTGTGTTTCTGATCATAGGGTTGCCGGTGCTCTTCATCTTCGGAATGTATTGGCTCGTTAAAGGAGTGCGGCTGAAAACCTTATCTCAGGCTGAAATCGCCGTGATGGCATACATTCTGTTCAACATCGGTTATCTGACTCTGGTTGCCAATACCTTGTCATGCTTTGAAAACAATCGTTATCGATTTCAGATTGACATGTTTTTCCTGGTGCTCTTGGGCCTCCTTTTGCAAGCTCTTGTAGCCCACTATCGGGGCCGTTTGGCGCGTGTGAAGTTCCCTGGGCTTGGCCCAGGAAGTAAAGAGTTGTTGATCATGAAGGGTTCGTAGTATGAGTCAACAAGTAATTCATCCCGAGTTCATTGCCGGGCATAGTGCATACACCGCAATGCGCCAGTCCTACTGGGATGAGTCCGCGCGGACTCAAGGACAAAGCTGGACTATCAGCGGCTACTATCACAAGCGACTGAGCGACATTTACCAATTTCTCATCCCGGCGGGAATGCGAGTTCTGGAACTTGGCTGCGGGTTAGGAAATCTGCTGAGTGCCGTTCGGCCCGCTTACGGAACCGGTGTCGATCTGTCCTCTGTGATGGTGGGGCAAGCCGCACAGCGCTATCAAAATCTATCGTTTGTCCATGCCGATGCTCAAGGCGTGGATCTCGGCAAGACCTTCGATTTTATCATCTGCTCCGATCTAGTAAACGATCTTGAAGACGTTCAACTCGTTTTCGAGACAGCCCGGCGGCATTCTCATCCCGGCACCAAGATAATCATCAACACATATAGCCGTGTTTGGGAGGGTCCTAGACGCGTGGCCGAAGCCATAGGTCTGGTACGGCCGCACCTGGAGCAAAACTGGCTAACCGCCGAAGATGTTGCTAACCTTCTTTATCTCGCGGATTTTGAAACTGTTCGGCATTGGCAGGAGATCCTTTGGCCGATTCGAACCCCCGGCATCGATGCGCTCGCCAACAAATATCTCGTCAGGTTTGCTCCCTTCCGGTGGTTTGCGCTAACAAATTTTCTGATAGCCAGGCCCTGGCCGCAACCAGCACCGGCGCCGGCGCCCATTGTCAGTGTTGTTGTTGCAGCCCGCAATGAAGAGGGCAACATTCCCGACATTTTCGACCAGGTTCCTCAGATGGGTGGAGGAACGGAATTGATCTTCGTTGAAGGAAATTCCAAAGACGATACCTACGGAGCAATCCAGCGTGAAATGGCTAAGCGCCCACACATGGATGTGAAGCTGTTCAAGCAGCCCGGGAAAGGGAAGGGCGACGCAGTGAGGACCGGGTTTGCCAATGCCACCGGCGAAGTCCTCATGATTCTTGACGCGGATCTTACTGTGCCTCCCGAGGACCTTCCAAGATTTTACGAGGCGTGGCAATCGGGCAAAGCGGAGTTTGTGAATGGCGTTCGTCTGGTTTACCCCATGGAACAGCGAGCCATGCGTTTTTTTAATTTAATCGGAAACAAGTTCTTTAGCCTCATGTTTACGTGGCTTTTGAGTCAGAGTATCAAGGACACATTATGCGGAACGAAGGTCCTGAGCAAGCGGCACTATGAAATGATCGCCGCTAATCGAGCCTATTTCGGTGAGATCGACCCATTTGGCGACTTCGATCTAATCTTTGGAGCCGCCAAATACAATCTGAAGATCGTCGACATGCCCGTCCGGTATCGGGAGCGGGTTTATGGCGAGACGAATATCCAACGCTGGAGCCATGGATGGATTTTGCTTCGTATGGTAGCTCTGGCGATGCGGCGCATCAAATTCGTTTAACAGTCCGTTAGACGAATGCTCCCTGCCATAAATATCCCACCCGAAGCGCCCGCTACGAACCGGGGCAAGCGCTTTGTCGTGAACGTGATTTGGAGTTGGGTTAGTGTCCTCACAAGTCTTTTTACGGGACTGGTGCTCTCGCCCTACCTGATCCGTAAGCTCGGGCCCGATGGATACGGCGTCTGGGCCCTGTCCTTCAATCTGGTCGAGTACTACTGGTTCTTCGATCTCGGATTTCGCTCAGCCACCGTAAAATATGTAGCGCATTACACGGCCACGGGTGAACGGGACAAGGTGGGCGAAGTAATCAGCACGTCGCTTCTCTATGCAGGAATTCTCGCGCTATTGGTCTGCGTGGGAATGGCCATGAGCGTCGGACACATTGTTCACTTTTTTAAAATCGCCCCCACTTATCAGGACTCCTTTGCGGTGCTTCTGCTTCTTATCACTTTGAGTTGGTCTACGGGAGTTGTATTTGGGTTGTTTGGAGTGTCACTCGAGGCTGTCCAGCGTTTTGACATCACTACAAAAATTGCGGTGACGGCAACTACCTTACGCGCGATTGGGACTGTCACACTGCTGTATCTGGGTTACGGGCTCATTCCGATCGGCATTGCAGTCATTGGGAGCCAGTTCCTCTCGTACGTATTGAATTACTACTATTTTAGACATGTCTTTAGTGGGATCCGGCTCTCGGCGCGAGTGGCAAATTCATCCATGCTGAAGCAGCTCGGCAAATTCGGTATTCACAGTTTTCTGATCACGTTCTCTACGCAATTGCAAAACCAGAGCGCCCCTGTTTTGATTGGCCATTTTATGCCGGCGGCCTTTGTGGGCTACTATAATCTGCCCATGCGACTGGTGCAATATACGGTCGATTTTGTTGGAAGAATTGGGATTGTTACGAACACCAATGCCGCCGAACTAGCTGCCAAGGATGACTCCCGGCAATTAGCGCAGCTGGCAATCTATACCAACCGCTATTGCCTGGTGATCTTTATGCCCCTGGCGCTGCTTTTATGGGTAGATGGGCCGCAGTTCTTCGTATTCTGGGTGGGAGCAAAGGTGGCAGCGTATAGTGCCCAGGTGCTTCCCATTCTTTTGTTGGGATATGTCATTGCGGTGGTCAGTCAGTTCAGCTCCGGAATGTTACTTCTCGGCATGGGTAAACATCAGCGATACGCGCGCGGTCTGGTCGCAGAGACCGTGCTTGGATTCATTTTTCTAATCCTTGTGATCCCACGCTATGGAATGATCGGAGCTGCCTGGGTAGTAGCCATTCTAATGATCGCTGTCCGTGGAATCTACACTTCCTACATTGCCAGCCAGACCATCGGAGTAAGCATGTTGTCGTACCTGCACCGTGTCTATTCATGGCCCACGGTTGCTGCCGTCCCCGCTTTCTTTTTGGCCTGGATGCTGAAGTGGACCGTGATTCCCGGAAGTAGTTGGTTCCAGATCGGCCTGCTTGGGGCGATTTTAGGAGTAGTGTATTACGCCATAGCCGTATTTTTGTGTGTTGAGCCGGATCACCGCCGGCTGCTGTTTCAAGAACTGTCCAACCGCTGGTCACGGCTGGTCTCCTCCCATGATTGATACGGGTGCGATTGAATAACGATGCGAACGACTTCTGAATCCGCTTTTTCCTGGCGATTGCGCCAAGGCGATGAATCGTTAAAGCTGCAACTTGCGGCTGAAACGGTCGAAGGACTCGGGGACACCTTCCAGTCCGATACCGCCGATTTGATCTATCAGGAATTGACGCGCTGCTTCGCGAAATCAGATCCAGCCGGCCTCGCACGATGGATTGCGCTGCTGCCTTCGACCCTAACCGGCCACTATCTGCGGGCACGCTTCGCGACAGATCGCCGGGATACCCAGATTGGGCTCGAGGCCTGGGAAGCGTTTCATGCAGGGCAATCCGGGTGCGACCCAATGCTCAGTATCCCGTATATCAAGCTATTGAGCGAAGCGGGAAGGGCGGACCAGGCTGGACAGTTGCTGCGCCACGCTTTAGGGTTGCCGCTCTCCTACACATACTTTACGCGGGCTGAAAGAGTTATTAAGACCCTCGCCCAACAGGATCGCTTTCAGCTCCGAACCTGTAAGATCGCGGTACTCGGCACTAGTACAACAAGCTTTCTAATACCCATACTGCAGGCATATTGTTTCCGGGATCGAATCAAGGTTGAGACATACGAAGGACTGTATGGAGCTCTGGAGCAGGAAATTCTAGATCCTCAGAGCGGGCTCGCCAAGTTTAAGCCCGACGTGGTTTTTATTGTCAATAACTGGCGGGATCTTAACCTGAGCGCGATTACGCCGAGCGAAGAGGAGTCCATCTCGAATATCGTTTCTGAGCGGAAGGATCTATGGACAGCTTTATCGAATCGGTTGGGCTGCCACGTCGTCCAGTTTGCCTTTGATTTCCCTCCTGAAGATGCTTACGGGTATCTGTCACGATCACTGGCCGGTGGCCGAACTCGCATGCTTGAGCGTGTTAATGCGAAATTGACCGAGCAAGCTCCGACGCATGTTTCCATCTTCGATACTCCGGCCATTCAACGCGGGCGTGGCGCTTCCGGGTGGGAGGATCCGGTGCTTTGGGGGAATTTCCGGCAGCATCCATGCAATGAAGCGCTGCCCGCCACGGCCGATGCGATGATGGCGCATGTTCGCGCAGCTTTCGGTTTGACACGAAAAGTCCTTGTGACCGACCTTGATAACACTTTATGGAAGGGGATCATTGGGGAAGACGGCTTGCACGGCATCAAAGTTGGGCCAGGCTCGCCGGAGGGCGAAGCGCATCAGTCCCTTCAGAAATATCTTTTGGACCTGAAGTCGTTGGGCGTTTTGCTGGCCGTTTGCTCAAAGAATAATCACGAGGACGCGCTTCTTCCTTTTCAAAAACACGATGGCATGCTTCTCAAGCTTGACGACTTTGCTGCGTTTCAAGCGAACTGGAACGACAAGGTAACCAACTTGAGGGAGATCGCTCGAAAGCTTTCTCTTGGGCTCGACAGCTTCGTTTTCCTCGATGACAATCCAGTCGAGCGGGCTTGGGTTCGTTCACAATTGCCCGAGGTAGCAGTGGTGGAGTTGGGCGCCAAGGCGTACTCCTACGTTCATGACTTAGATCGTTGCCGGCATTTCTACACACTGCACCTTTCCGCCGAGGATCGGGTGCGGGCGGAGCAGTATCGTGGGGAGGCCACACGGGAGAACCTGCGCCTATCGAGTCAATCTTTTGAGGAGTTCCTGCAGCAACTGCAGTTAAGAGCGTCCGTATCGGAGGTGAATGCCTCCAATTTGGCGCGAGTCACTCAATTAATTAACAAGACCAATCAGTTCAATGTAACCACCAAACGATATACCGAAGCACATGTTGAAGCGATTGCGGCTAATCCGAATGGCTGGACCGGGGCTTTCCGCTTGGCCGATCGAATGGGCGAATACGGGCTGATTGGGCTCATTTTCTGTGTCCCTGTATCGAACAACCATCAGTGGGAGATCGATACCTTGCTGATGAGTTGCCGCGTGCTTGGGCGGCAGTTGGAGAACTTCATGTTCGATCGGATGATCGAAGCGGCACAAACTGCTGGAGTGCGCGAGATCATCGGAGTATACCGGCCGACTGCCAAGAACGGATTAGTGGCTGGGTTGTTCAATCAGCTTGGATTTGAGAAGATCACTAGCACGGAACAAGAGACCCGGTATCGCATTGAGGTCCCTTCCGAGGTGGTTTGTACGGCCGTGCACGTACGCAACGACAACATCGTTGTGGATGGATCTGAGCATTCGCCAGATAGCCTGGAGCCAAATGGTCGAAGCAATTAAAAGACTGCTTGCGCACCCCGAGACTCGCGATCTCACTATTGACGATCCGAGAACCACCCAACGACGCCGAGACATCATTCGGAGCAATCCATTCTTATGGCGAATTTATGACGAATGGTACCGATTGATATCTACATGCATTCCACAATGTCCAGGCAGCGTATTTGAGTTAGGCTCTGGGGCGGGGTTTCTCGCGCAGTACATACCGGATCTTATCGCATCCGAGGTCTTCCCATGTCGTGACATTCAGCTGGTTCTCGATGCTCGCCAATTACCATTTTCGTCCGGAAGTTTGAAGGCAATCGCAATGGTCGACGTCCTTCATCACATTCCTGACAATCGTGCTTTCCTGACAGAAGCGCAAAGGTGCCTGCGATCTGGGGGAAGTATTGTAATGATTGAGCCCTGGGTCTCAACGTGGTCACGATCAATCTACAGTCGTTTGCACCACGAGCCTTTTGATCCTGATGCAAAGGATTGGACTTTCCCTGAAGCTGGTCCGCTCTCAGGTGCAAACGGGGCCTTGCCGTGGATCATATTTCAACGTGACCGGCACCACTTTGAAGCGGAGTTTCCCGGCCTCGAAATTAAATCCGTGCAGCCCTTGATGCCGTTTCGTTATCTAGTCTCCGGCGGAGTCTCCATGCGTCAGTTAATGCCGGCAGCCACCTTTAATCTCTGGCGGAAGCTCGAATCGGGGCTTGGTAGATGGCCGCGGCATTGGTCCATGTTTGCCCTCATACAAGTCACCCGGCGGTGAGCCGAAATCGCGCATGCTTCTGCGGGCGATGGTCGGCGGACCTGAAGACTTTAATTATTCAAATTCTGGGTGTTGCCGGACCCATTCGACTGCATCGTGGCGGGGCCACATGGCTAAACCAAGCATGGGACGAAAGCTGCCTTCTTCGAACTGTTTTTGACGTTCTGGATTGTTCTGAAGAAAGCCTGCGTCCGCAGGTGCGGGCCCGACCGTCGTGACAAAACCGCCGTGCTGCGTATATGGCTCATTAAGCGCGCTGAGGTGCGGCAATTGAGCCACGATTGCAGGATCATGGAACCAGGAAGCACATAGAATCCCTTTCATTTCAGGTTGATAGATCAAGGAAGAGGCCATTCGATAATAACAGCGCCGGACTTCTTTTTCAATGAGGAGAGATCGGTTACGGGGAGCTGGCGCTACATGCGTATAAAACGCCGGTCTGATCCCTTTAAACCGCTGAATCACGAATGAAAATGTTCGCGGAAGGTCACGGAGCGGAAGTTTTGGGAACCACAAACGCGGAATTCCGGAGATTACCCAATCCAATGGGCCCGCCGGAAACCTGCGTAAAGTGACGATTTTACACGCAGTCACGAACCGATAAGTTCCTAATGTAAGCTGCGATTTGCCACTTTGCGGCTTTTGATAATAATTGAATTCTTTGTGAAACAGTTCCTTCACTGAAGTAGCGACGGGAAGGGAATCGACTCTGCCAACCGAGTTTTCAATTGCGTAGCACAACACCAGACGTTCGAATTCTCCGTCCGGATGATCTTGGAAATGCTCCGCCGCCGCTTTTTTAAGCTGGATGAGGGGTGCTTGGGTTTTCGAATCTTCTCGTAGCTGTTGAACCATGCGGACACAATCGGAAACAGATACGCCTGTTTTTGCAATAGCTCCGGCTATTCCAATGAGTTCTGGCGAGCTCTCGACCACAGACGATTTGGGAGCGGCCACCTCCGCATTGTAGTATGCAAGTTGATGACACAATCCGGTTTAGAAGCCGCTGTCGAAGACATTCTTGAATTGCCGCCAGGCAGCTTAAAAGAGACGGATACACGCGACACGATCGGTACTTGGACCTCTTTAGCGGATGTAAAGATTCTTACTTACATTGCCAGCGAAACGGGCCTGGAACCAGACACGGATCTTCTGGAAGCCGAAACTTTCGGTGATCTTGTGACTACGCTTAAATCCAAGGGTGTTTTTGGCTGAATAGAAGCTAAGTCGCAGCCTCCTATACTGGGATTTGAAAGATGACGCTTAGTCAAGCATTTGCGGTTCTAAGTAGATCGAGTCAGACTACTTCGCTTGACAAGATCTTCTTGATATGCGGATTTCAGCCGCTACATTTACCAACTTTCTTAAAAGCCGAAGTTTCTAACCGATTTACCGATCGAGCTTTAAGCGTTCAGACTGGCTTATATAACGATCTCGAGGGCACGTTTTCCGCTGCTATACGTTCCGATGCCCAGCAAGCTGCTGTCGTTATGGAATGGAGTGACCTTGATCCGCGGCTCGGCCTGCGAAGCTCCGGGGGATGGGGCCCTTCGGTTCAGCAGGACATTCTCACCAATTGCCGTGACCGCTTCCTGCGGATACTGGAACAGTTGAAAGCCCTTGCTTCACGAATGCCGGTAGTCTTGGGCGGCCCGACACTGAGGCCTCGTCTGTTTGGGCACACTGCTGGCTGGCAGTTCAGCGCTGGGGAGGCGGAACTGGACAAACAGCTTGCTACATTCCTGGTGGATGCGACATGTCTGACTAATGTCGGTGTTGTGCATCCCGGGCATCTCGCACGGGTCAGTCCTGAGCATTCTCGTCTGGATCCAAAGATGGAATTAGGAGCCGGCTTCCCTTACAGTCTCACGCACGCCTCTGCGCTGGCCAGCGACCTCGTAAAACTGCTTTATCCGGTACAGCCGATGAAGGGTCTTATAACCGACCTGGATGACACGCTGTGGTCGGGCCTCGTTGGCGAGGTAGGCGCGGAAGCCATCAGTTGGGGACTTTCGGGACACTCTCATATCCATGGCTTGTATCAACAGGAGTTGCGGAAGCTTGCCGAAATCGGCGTGCTGCTAGCGATCACCTCCAAGAATGAACCTGCCATAGTCGACAGGGCGCTCCAGCGCACGGATCTTCACATCCAACCCAAGTCGTTCTTTCCCGTTCACGTAAGTTGGAATGCTAAATCCCGGGCAGTAGCGGAAATCTTGAGGGTATGGAACATCGGCCCTGAGAGTGTTGTTTTTGTGGACGACAGTGCGATGGAGTTGGACGAAGTTCGGCACGCCTTCCCGGCCATAACCTGCATTCAGTTTCCGAAGGATCAGGCGAGGGCTGTGGAAATGCTGGAACAGATTCGAGACCTGTTTGGCAAGCCGCTGGTTCAACGGGAGGATACGCTGCGGTTGGCTAGTATCCGCGCCAACACCGCTTTGTCAGAGCTCACCGGGCAGTCCGCGCCGGGTCAGTTCCTGCGGCAACTGCAAGGCCGGGTCATGTTTGACACCAAAAAGGACCCTGCTAATAAACGCCTACTCGAGCTGATCAACAAGACCAACCAGTTCAACCTCAATGGCGTGCGGATCACACCAGGAGAGTGGTTGCGATTACTTCTGAGCGATGAGGGATTTGTAATCGGAGTTTCTTACGAAGACAAATTCGGCCCACTCGGTACGATTTCCGTGATCGCCGGTAAACGCCATGCCGACCGGCTGGATATTTCAACGTGGGTTTTGAGTTGCCGGGCGTTTTCAAGAAAAATCGAGTTTCACGTGCTGGAGTACCTCTTTCGCTGGAGCGCCGCCCAGAGCATGGCCCTGGCGTTTAATCCCACTGAGAGAAATCAACCGTTGCAGAGTTTTTTTCAAGCACTCGGATTGCCGGCGGACAGTGCGGGCGAACTTGTGCTCTCCCAGGAGGATTTTCTCCGGCAAAATCATGAGTTGCCGCACAGTTTCGAGGTGGTCGAAGGTGCGATAAGCCAATTGGCATGACAACGGTCTTCCGACCCACAACCAGCGAAGACGAGCCTGCAGTTATCAACCTGCTTAAACGGGCTTTCCCGGATGATCCAGAGACCGCCGCTTTCACACCGCGCCTGATCCGATGGAAATATTGGCAGCCTCGTGAGGATTGGCCCGAGCCGCGCTCGTATGTCCTGGAGCGATACGGACGGATTGCCGCTCACGCGGGCTTGTGGCCAGTGACCATTCCCGGTTCAGGCGAATGCGACCGCGGAATACACATGATCGACTGGGCTTCGGACCCACAATCGCCAGGCGCCGGGGTTTCAATTTTGCAGCGACTCACACGGTCGTTCCCCTTCATTTACTCGATTGGTGGTTCTGCTATGACGCTCGAGATTTTGCCGAAGGTCGGGTTTCAAAGAGTTGCCGAAGCCATGACCTGGGCACGGCCGATCCGTCCCTGGCGGCACAGCGTCCAGCATCAGTACAAAGACCTGCGTTCCATTGCGAGGCTTGGCAGAAATCTGTGGTGGTCGAAGTCGCCGTCCCGAGCAGGACAGAGCGGATGGGAAGCGGTACAGGCAGCCCCGCACGAGGTTTTGGCTGGGTCGTTGGTTGACTGGGAACGTGACGAACACTTCTTCCGGTACTTGGAGCAGTGCCCCGACCTGCGCTGTTTGACTTTCCGGATGTTGAAGGAGGGACGGCAGGAGGGCTACTTTGCTTTGTCGGTGGTTCAGAAGCAAGCGCGCATTGTCGGGGTATGGCTCAACTACCCGTCGGTATCGAACTGGCGGATTGCGTTCGAACTGGCTCAGGACGCCGCGTTACGGGACACGGACGCGTGCGAGATCACAGCGCGAGGATCTAAGACAATGAGCGGAGTGGCTGCGGAAGCAGCTGGGATGCGTGTCCGAAATAGCGACGCGGTCCTGTTCTACCGGAAAGGTGCAAACAAGACTATTCCGCCGCTGGAATTCCAGATCGCCGATAACGATACTGCCTTCCTAAATGACGGGGCTGTGCGTTTCGCTTGCTGAGATAGTCAATTCACGCTCCAGGTATTCGATCAGAAGTGAATCCCGCGTTCGTACCCAGGCGATTCTTCGCCCGCCAAAAGCAACCGCTGGTTTAGGCGACCGAATGAGCACTGCATTTTGCAATTTCATGTTCTGGAGCTGTGCTTCCAGATCGTCCACTTCATAGCAAAGATGGTGGAATCCACCGCCCTTTTCAACGAATCGGGCTACGGGAGAGTCCGGCGTGGCGGGTTGAACCAGTTCCAGTTGAACTATGGATGGAGTCGACGTTGGCAGGGTCAGGAAAGCTACGCGGGACCGCTGAATGGGGTCATGGAAAATTTCAGAAACCAGTTTCGCGCCGAGCGAAGCCGCGATGCTCATCATGCGGGTTTCAATTGAATCCACAACATATCCGATGTGGTGCAAGGTGATGCCGCTAGGCATGTGCTGTTTTCCGGCGAATTAATGCCAGTATCGCGCCAAATGAGGTGACGCCTTCGAACTCCTCGAAGTCGAGTTCCAGGCCAAACGTTTCTCCAATTAGACTGAGCAGTGTTACCTGGGCGATGGAGTCCCATTCCTTAATGGTCTCCGAGGCCGCGGAAGGGATCTGGTTGCGTTCGAGATTCGGAAACACCTGCGCGAAGCAACTCTCTAACTTTTCATACTGGGCATCCCGCAATATAAGCTCCTTAATCCTAGCGAAGGCCATCCACCACTTGCCACTGATTCGATTCGTTCCAGGTATGCGTACCAAGCAGGCCCGGCATCCAGGACGGTGGTATCCATTGAACCGGGAGTTCTTCAAATTCCGTTGGCGTTAATCGGACGACCTCATTCAGTGTGATCGCGTATCCGTAGCGAACCGAGCAATCCTGTGTTGGCCGAAACAGACGGCTGTTCTTCCAGAATAGATGGCCCGCCGACCGGGAATTCCTGACCGAAGAGGAAATCGGGCTGGCCGGATGAAGATGCCAGCGGCCATCCAACCGGACGGACCAGAATAGCAAGGTCTCCATAAACGGCGCCGCCGTGGTTGTGAAAAAATACCAGAGATCATTCAGCAGGATGGGTGTGGTGTCCACAGCGGCAATATCTTCAGCGAGCAGCGAGACCAGCTCAACTTTGGATGGGAAGCTGACGATCCGGTAAAGCTGGATTTGGCGCGCCTCGGATGATTCCGGAAGCAGGAAGAGCTCGCCCTTCCGTGGAACAACGCACGGATAAGAGAGGTGGTAATCACGCTCCAACATCAGCTCCATGCCGGCCCAGGAACCGTCCTTCAACAATTCCACACAGGCCAGACGCCCGCGTGAACTACCCGTCGGTATATCCTCAAAAAGCAGCCAAGCCCGCCCGTCTGCTTCCCATAGGAATGGGTCGGCTATTTCTTTGCTACCGCCAGGCAGCGGGATCGCATTGAAGCCGCATAATGCGTTGCCGCCTTGGTCGGCGATGGAGCTCCCAACATTTGGGCGCGCTGCAATAAACCATTTCGGATCATGCCCACGCCTTGTCCAGCGCATATACACACTACGGGCAAGTTTGTTAGACACGAATTGCGCCGTTGCGAGCGTCGACGGGAAACGCGGCGCGCCGGGACGTTCAACGGGCTGCTCAGGAATCGTCCGGAACTGCGTTACGCAACGTTGACCCTCCTCCTGCATAGCAAGGCAGAGCGAACCCAGCATCCGTATAACTGCAACTAAGGGTTCTTCAGCATTCGATGTGAAATAGAGCCCTGCCACTGTCGAGGTTTCCGCCTTTCGCACAACCCTGCCGGAGCCGAGAAATGTATCATGCCAACGGATCGTCACAGTGGTTGTAGGCTGGGAGTTGGCGACCTCCTCCCAAAACGGAATCAATGTTTCACCTACCCCAAGTTGTATTGTAAAAGCTCCGTATTTTGATACAGATAACAAGTCTGTTTTATCATCCCGGCCAGGGGCCAACCAGATTAGGATGTCGCAGCCCATCGTACCGATCTCATCCAGCGTGACTGTTTGGATCGATTTCAGTTCACCCGTTTGTAGTTCTAACTCGCTATACGGGTCGAATCGTTGCCGGCTTGCGGAGTAAACACGGTCCCACAGCCAGCCACGCTCCCAGGAGTGCTCTAAAGAAGGATTCGCTACCAAGACGATTTGGAGATGGATTCCAGGGATGTCTCTGAGAAACTGTAGTAAGGCCTGCACCCACCTGGAAGACCGGCAGGAACTCAGGACAACTCCTACTCGGAGCGATTGTATGTTCGCCCTTGCATCCCTGAAGGGCAGCAAGAGTGTGGCTTTGTCCAGCAGGAGAGCGTTAGCGGCCATCTAAGTGAGCTGGCCCGCAACATACCAGAAACAGTCGTAGAACGCATGACATGGCTGACGTGGCTATTCTTATGACCGCAATTAAGGAAGCAGCGGGACAGGCCGCCTGCGCTTGGACGGAAGCACGGTCCCGGCGACCACTTGAGCGTGTAACGGCGATGACCGGACCACGGTACCAGCCCCACTCAGCCAATCAATAACATAGTACACAACCCTCTCCGAAATCCCAGGAATATTAATCGTGCAACCGTTGCTGCAGTTTTGTAATTTTGGTGTCTCACTGATAAATGAGTATGGGTCAGTGGGAGCCTGGGCCGGAATATCCGTGCTGCAAGGCTCCTGCCGAGTTGTGCAGTAAAAATTGTCCGGAGGGCCGTTTTCTCTATAACCAAACCGAATCCGCGCATTAGGAGCGTTAGGATCAGCATCCACGGCAACGGGAATAGGAACAAACGTGGTTCTATCAAGACTATCTGGGTTCGGCCAAGGTGGCAATTCAGCCATCAGTAACTCCCTTCGCTGCCCATCCACCCAATTCCCTGGAAAAATCATGTACTTTCCATCAGGCGTAGCTCTGGCGTTGTTGAACTGATACTGGCGCAGTGGTCCCGCCAACCCATATCCTAGCCTTCGCTGCTGGTTGCCAGTAAGATCCTTTACCGATAGATCTAATTGCATGATGTTTGCGGTAGCAGAACTATTGGTAAACACACAAGGGATATTCCTCTCATACTGGTTGCTGTAGCAGGAATCCCCGGCAGTGGTACTGGGCACGCTGACGTACAGCTTACCGGCGGTTGATCCAGTGCGGCATTCATTTGCATTGTACGCACGGCACCAGCCGTAACTCTGGAGGTCTCCGAAGACATTTCCCGTCGTGGCACTGCTGTAATCCTTAAGCAGGTAGCGCCCGGCCGCTCCGATCATCGGTAAACGCTTCGGGTCCGGCGCCCCCAGGGAGAGGCTGTCTTTTCCGGTACTATCCGTGGCAACTTCGTAGGTCTGCGTCGTACCGCCCTGTAAAGTAAGCAGGTAGCCGATGCCGCCGTTTCCCACTCTACTATCTGCTTCCGCGCCATTTCCGGCGGCTGGATTGATATGCCGGTAGTCTAAGCCCCAAACCCGTTCCCGGGGCGGTGCCTTAGATTGCAGAAGACTGCCGTAATTCTGCAAAGGTGGACCGCAGTTTCCATCGCCCCCGCATGTTATGCCCGCGAAAGCTGGGTTCGCCGAAACCGATCCGGCTGGAATTGGTTGATAGATCGTGTTGACAAACGGTTTGTCAAACTGAATGGCATATCGACCGGTCTGGTCAATGGTGTACGTTGTGATATTCCCGTCTGTCGGAGACGCGCCGTCTCCGCCATGCGAAGTGGTGAGGATGTAATTTCCGACAACCCAGGGGGTTGTCACGCTAGTTGGGTCAAGTAAGGAAAGAGCCGCCCCCGCGTCGCCTCCGTGACTAAATGGCGTGGTCATGATGAATGACCAGCCATTTGCGTGAGTGGATATGCCGGGATTGTCTACGGTCGGGTAGCAACCCCCTCCGCCTGTGTCGAAGGTTAGTCCAGCCGGAAATTTAGCCCCACGGCAACCAACCCACCGGATTAGCCAAAGGTCGATGTCGTTGGCGGCGTTAATGGTCTTTGATGCGATAGTGAACCGTTCCGTGCCGCCCAGGTAACTAAATGCCTTGTCCTGAAGCCAGTCGCCCACGGCGGTATCTTGGAGCTTCGACCAGATATTGGCGCCGGCGGTAGAGGGAACGGTTGGGACTCCTGCGACATTCGTTGTACAAGGGAATTCCTGTATTTCGGTCTTCCCGTCCGCGAATAGAAAATTAGCTCCAGACGCGGGCTGATGCGAACAAGCTTCTGAGTTGATCTTGACCTGAATACAATTTGCGCCAGAGCCGCCCAGGTCGATCAGGTCCTGAGTGAATATGGGGCAGGTATAGCCTTCATTGTAAGCCAGTGCTGTACTGGTGTCCCACGCGGGCGCAGCTCCTGCGTTGGCTCGATTCACCTGTACTACATTCGCTTGCCACGCCCCGTTCAAAGGGTGATCGTTTCTACCGTCCGTTATGATATTCATCCCGCCGCCACGCCAAGTTCCCTGCGTGAAGCCAAAACAACCGTGGCAGTTTCCGAAGCGGAATGGCAAGCGGCTAAACGTGTCAGTAACGTGCTTAAGTAGTCCTGTTGCAAGATCGAACGTACCGACTACGGTAAGTCCGTCCGAGGTGTAGTTTGGACCGTTGTTCATTCCGATGGTTATGAGTCCGCCGCCTATATAGGAATATGGACTCAAATTCAAAAAGCTCAAGTCAAACCCGGGATTTGGTGTGTTGGTGACTATCGTTCCTATCGCGTTTACGCCGGTGTGGTAACCGTTGATTATCTGCGTTAATACATCCCTGGATGGAGTGGTGGTGGGGTCGGTAAGATTGGTCCAGCGGACGCAATCCGCTCTCTGCGTGTTGGTATAGAGAGCGGTCGTGCCGCCTGCTGGCCATTCACGAAAGTCGCACGGACGTCCCGTATCGTCGGTCTTACTCGTATCGTAGATACCTTTGAAAATTAGTCGCTTGCCGGAAATATCCGTTGCCGAATAAAATGCCACTGGGTTCGTGGGATCGAACGCGCCGGGAATGTAAAACGTAGTGCCGCCCACGGTTGCGCCATTGCTGGTGAACCCGCTGGTTTGGAGCGTGGATAAAAGCCGTACTTCACCTCGGGCTGTTCCATCCGCATTCGACGGGATCAGCAATTCAAGATCGGAGCCTCCGGCGCTGCATAGATAGCCCATTAGGTTCTGGCCGAGTGCCGCGCCCGTGCGGTCCACCTTAACGGTCACGGTATTTTCACTGCAGTATTGCTTTGATCCGTTGACGCCGGCATCGCTCATAGCCGACGAGGCCCGGTCGAAACCAAAGCTCACCGAAACCGAGCCCGTTGAGACGGTCTTGGCGACTCGTAATCCGAATGCTGCGGCCGTGAAAACGTTGGTCGGGCATCCGCTGGTCGCGCAGCTTTCAGCTATCGTGAATTGCGTGGCAGACTGGACCGAAGCGACCGTACACATATTGTTTACGCAGGGCGTGGGCAGCATCGAGGATGATCCGGTGATGAAGACCTTACTTCCCGGGGCTGTGGTCACATCGAAATACTGGCCCTGGGCGGGTGATTGCAGAGTAGCGACCGATCCTACCACCCCGACGTAGCCAGTTACGGGAGTTTTCTGCCCTTGCCGGGCAGTGAGGTTCCAGTTCTTGAACACGGGCGCGGGAGTTGCAGCGGGAACGAGCGCGGCTGCTCTGGACGATCCGGTAAGCGTCACGTTGAATGACGAACTGGCACAGGTTTGGCCGGAGTCAATGGAGAGGCACACGGCCATGATATTATGGCTGCCGTCCACTACGGAAGCAGAGCCGTAAGGGCGAATGAGAATATCGTCGAGGCCCCACATTGCATCCCAGCCCGCGATCCGCGCTCCCGTGTCGGACTTAAACCACGGCAGCGGAAGGAACAAATAGTCTGCGGGGCCACCTGATCCCGAAGCCAAGCTCGCCCCGTTCGTGGCGGCATTTGCTGGGCTTGTCCATGCTCCGTGAACATCGAAGGGCACGGACCAGTGGAGGTTGGATTCCCAGTTGCTCCGCATGCCAGGGTGAGTGAACGGCTTGATCTCCAGTCCAGTCAAAGGATCTATTACGGATTTGGTCGGATCGCTCCAATCAAGCTCTGGCCAAGCGTAATTGCCGAAAGCCCGCAGTGTCGGATCGAACGGTGGAGGTTCGGGGAACATCGCTCCTAGCGGCGGGTTCGTGGTCTGGAAACTTCGCGGTGAAGCGGGGTCCGGCTGGAATTCTGAGACGATTCTATAGTAATGGGTTGTGTTACACTTCAGCGCTCGTGAATAAAACCGGCCATTTGTGGCCTGTTGCGAGCTACGAAGTCCTACCACAAACGTAACATCATTTCCGTTTACAGTAGAACCGGTACGGTTACACTTCTGGGATCCGGGAAACAAAGTGTCATTTGTATCATTTGCCAATGAAGTAAAGGTAGGATCGGTACTTACCTGAACCAGGCAATCATTAGGGTTGGGCACAGTAAATGAGATGACTGCTTGTGTAGGAGACGCACCCTGGATCGTCACATTCTGAACTGCTCCTGACACACACCAAGGGAGCAGGGGTGCCAACGTTAGAACGACCCTTATTATCGCTCGCATTTTATTAATAGTCCCAGTGTATCGGAAACATTCAAACCCAATAATTCTGAAGCAAGGTCTTGGTGGCGCGCTACCACTAATATCCGCTCGATGGGCCGACCCCCAACCTGTCGGTTACGCTTGCGTGACACCCACGCACCAGCTTTACGACAGGCCCTCCAGGAGGACCAGGCCAGCGTAAGTACCTGCCCCCCACATGCCCGTATAGCGCTTCAAATGCTTTTCGGATTTGAACTTAGTCGAGCCGGCAATCAGCAACCCCGAGCCCACCTCCTGGATTCTGGCGGGCTGTTATCCTACTGCTTATCGGACGATCACGCCGCGCCCTTGTACGTTGATGCGTACGGTAGGAGTGGCAATGGAGGGAGGAGGGGTTGGACCACTACCGGGAAGTGAAGAGACAGAGATAGCACTTATGGCGGAGGAACTCACCACCGCCCCGCCCGAGTCGAGTCGGTCCACCACGTAATAAACTACCCGATCAGAGATGGCTGGAATCTTAATTGTGCAACCGCCGGCACACGACACGAGTGTTCGAGCTTCGCCTACGAACGCATAAGGATCTGCCGGAGCACCCGATGGAATCTCGGTCGAGCAGGACTCTTGCCGCGACGTGCAATAGAGTTGCGCCGGGGTGCCATTCTCCGCGTAGCCAAAACGGATGCGGGCGTTGGGGTTTGCATCCGCTCCCAGCACCACAGGCTGCGAAATGAACCCGGTACGGTCGTAGCCGTCCAAGGATGGGAAGGGCGGCATTTGCGCCATCATGAGTTCCCGGCGTTGTCCGTCTACCCACATGCCAGGGAAGATCATGTATTTCCCGCCAGGGGTCATCCTCGCGTTGCTAAACTCGTACTGGCGTTGCGGACCAGCCAGCCCATAGCCCAGCCGCCGCTGATGCGTGCCGTTCGTATCTGGCTGGGATAGATCAAACTGCATGATTTGCGCTGTCGCGGGAGCGTTAATGAACACGCAGGGGGCGCTGGCTTCGTACTGGTTAACGAGACAACTAGGACCGACCGTGGCGTTTGGTACGCTGACGAAAAGCTGCCCTACGGTAGATCCTGTCCTGCACTCATTGATTTTCGCGGCACGGCACATGCCGAAATTCTGGGCGTCCCCGAAGACATTGCCTGTAGCCGCACTGCTGTAATCCTTGAGCAGGTAATGACCAGCTGTGCCCACGAGAGGTAAGCGCTTCGGGTCAGGCGTGCCAAACGACAGGCTGTCCTGACCACTGGCATTGGTAGCGAGCTGGTAGGTCTGGGCGGTGCCACCTTGCGGCGTGATCGAATAGGTCACGATGCCGTTCCCCAGCTTATTGTCCGGGATTTCCGCCCCGTTGCCGGGGGCTCCATTCAGATGCCGGTAGTCCAAGCCCCACTTGCGTTCAGCGGGAGGCGCTTTATACTGCGTCAGGCTTCCATAATTTTGTAGTTCGGGGCCGCAGTTTCCATCGCCTCCGCATGTTTTTCCAGCGAATCCAGGGTTGGAATTGACGCTACCGGCGGGAATGGCCGTGTAGATCGTGCTCACAAAAGTCTGATCGTACTGGATGGCATAATAGCCCGATTGATTGACGGTATAGCTGGTGATGTTTCCATCCGTGGGGGATGCGCCGGTGCCGCCATGCGACAGAGTGAGCAAGTAATTTCCCACTCTCCAAGGTGTTGTCACACTGGTAGGGTCGATGATCCCGAGTGCTGCTCCGTCTGCGCCACCATGACTGAACGGAGTGGTCATCCAGTACGACCAGCCGTTTGCGTGAGTGGATATGCCGGGATTGCCTGCGGTCGGATAGCAGGCCCCTCCACCTGTGTCGAAGGTTAATCCAGCCGGGAATTTAGCCCCACGGCAACCAACCCAGCGGATTAGCCACATATCGATGTCGTTCGCGGCGTTGATGGTTTTGGATGCGATAGTGAAACGTTCTGTGCCTCCGAGATAGCTAAAGGATTTGTCTTGAAGCCAGTCGCCCACGGCGGTATCTTGGAGCTTCGACCAGGTATTTGCGCCAGTGGTAGAGGGCACCGTGGGGGTTCCCGCTACGTTGGTCGTGCAAGGGAACTCTTGTACTTCGGTCTTACCGTCCGCGAATAGAAAATTAGCGCCGGAAGCGGGCTGGTGCGAACAGGCTTCGGAGCTAACCTTTACCAGGATGCAGTTTGCGCCTGAGCCGCCCAGGTCGATCAGGCTTTGGGCGAAGGTGGGGCAGGTATAGCCTTCATTGTAAGCCAGTGCGGTGTTGTTATCCCAGACTGGCGTGACCCCAGCATTTGTGCGGCTGACCTGCTTTACGTTGGCCTGCCAGCCGCCGTTGAGCGCGTGAGTGGTGTTCGATTGATCGGTGAGGATGTTGATTCCACCACTGCGCCAAGTTCCTTGCGTAAAACCAAAACAGCCGTGGCAGTTTGTCCACCGGAACGGTAGTTGGCTCCAGGTGTCCACGATGTGCTTTAACAGGCCGGTCGCAAGGTCAAAGGTTCCGATCACTTCGAGGCCGTCCGAGTTTTGATTGGGACCATTGTTCATTCCCACGGTTATTAGACCTCCACCCAAATACGTATATGGACTTAGAGACAGGAAGCTCATATCGAGAGTGGGATTTGGAGTGAGGGTGACGGTCGCTCCTACTGCGTTGACGCCAGTATGATACCCGTTGATCATCTGCGTGAGCATGTCTCTGGAGGGACTGGAGGTTGGGTTGGTGAGATTGGTCCACGTGACACAATCGGTTCTCAGTGTATTTTGGTAGAGCGCCGTGGTTCCGCCTGCGGGCCATTCCCGGAAGTCGCACGGACGTCCCGTATCGTCGGTCTTGGTTGTGTCATAGATGCCTTTGAAGATTAGCCGCTTGCCGGAAATATCCGTGGCCGAATAGAAGGCCACTGGGTCCGTAGGATCGAACGCACCCGGAATATAAAACGTAACGCCGCCCACGGTTGCGCCATTGCTGGTAAAGCCGCTGGTTTGGAGTGTGGATAAAAGCCGTACTTCACCTCGGGGCGTTCCGTCCGCATTCGACGGGATGAGCAATTCGAGATCGGAGCCTCCCGCGCTGCAGATATAGCCGGTTAGGTTTTGCGTGAGCGCTGCGCCGGTGCGATCCACCGTCACCGTGACGGTGTTCTGGTTGCAGTAATCCTTTGCTCCATTCACCCCAGCATCGCTCATAGCCGACGAGGCCCGGTCGAAACCGAAGCTAACTGAAAGGGAACCAGTCGCAACGGTTTTGGCCACTCGTAATCCGAATGCTGCCGCCGTGAAAGCGTTGGTCGGGCATCCGCTGGTCGCACAGCTTTCCACTATCGTGAATTTGCTTTCGGATTGGACCGACGCGATGGTACACATGTTGTTTACGCAGGGCGTGGGCAGCATCGAGGATGATCCGGTGATGAAGACCTTGCTACCTGGAGCAGTGGAGTTATCGAAATACTGACCAAAGGCAGGTGATTGGAGGGTAGCGACTGACCCTACTACGGCGACATATCCGGTTACAGGTGCTTTCTGGCCTTGACGGGCGACGAGGTTCCAGTTTTTGAAGACAGGCGCTGGCGCTGGTGCTGGCACAAGGGCGGTTGCTCCTGAGACTGCAGTCAACGTCACATTGAACGAGGAACTGGCACACGTTTGGCCGGAGTCGATGGTGAGGCACAAGGACACGACGTTATGAGTTCCG
This sequence comes from Bryobacterales bacterium, assembly GCA_038232555.1. Taxonomy (GTDB): domain Bacteria; phylum Acidobacteriota; class Terriglobia; order Bryobacterales; family Bryobacteraceae; genus JBBSHP01. Next base: position 2,060 of record JBBSHP010000003.1, on the reverse strand, counting down.
TCCACTACGGAAGCAGAGCCGTAAGGGCGAATGAGAATATCGTCAAGGCCCCACATTGCATCCCATCCAGCGATTCTGTTTCCGGTGTCGGACTTAAACCACGGAATGGGGAGAAACAGATAATCGGTAGGCGCTCCAGCGGTTGTGGCGAAGCTCGCCCCGTTTGTGGCGGCGTTGCCTGCGCTGGTCCATGCGGCGTTTTTATCGTAAGGGGTACTAAATGTCTGGTTGGAGGTCCAGTCGGCTCGCATGGCGGGCCGAGTGAACGGCTTAATCTCCAGTCCGGTCAGTGGCTCGATCACGGATTTCGTCGGGTCGCTCCAGTCAAATTCCGGCCAGGCGTAATTGCCGAAGGCAGTCAGCGTCGGATCGAACGGTGGAGGTTCCGGGTACATCGCTCCCAGCGGCAGATTGCGCGTGGTGAAGTTGCGCGGTGAGCCGGGATCGGGGACGCCACTGGCAACGATGCGGTAGTAATGCGTGGTGTTGGCCTTGAGCGCCCGCGAGTGCATCTTACCATCGCTACCTGGTTGCGAAGTGCGAAGGCCGATGACGAAAGTTATGCTAGTTCCATTGACGATGGACCCGGCGCGGTTGCAGTTCTGGGAGCCCGGGAAGAGCGTAGTATTCACATCGTCCACGTAAGCGGCAAAGTTCGAACTGCGGCTAACCTGCACGAGGCAGTTGGTCGGATCAGGGACGGTGAACGAAATCACTCCTTGTGTAGGAGACGTACCTTGTAAAACAACATTGGTAACTTGCGCGAATAAAGGCGCGGCGATGAATAGGACAAGCGTTGCTTTCATAATTCTTCCTAGTTGAGGCTCAGCACGGTTATAGCGTCCGGCAAGGCGCCATTGCTGTCTATTCCCACTCCGTACTGAGTAGGGCCTGCCGTTAGCAAGGCCGTGCGTGCACCAGACCAAAGCTGTACAAAGGTGATGCCGTCTGCGGAGTATTTTACTGATAGATTGCTCCCATCGTCTCCAAACTGCATCCATACCCCTGAATTGCCTGGGACCGGCCCTCCGGAGGCGAAGACCGTGCTGCCGTACGTAACTGGGTCGCTCCAGTAGTCGACAAAAAATGCTAAGGACCCACTTTGGCCCGCACCGCCAATTCCAGCGAATACAAATTGGCCGGTTCCGTCTCGCATTACTACTCCGGTACGGTGAAAAGATGTAGCGAGCGCGGTCGACAGATAAAAAATCGTCTTAGTCCAGGGAGTCGCTGGGGCCGCTTTTTCCAGGATGCACACCGTGGGAGTTGAGCTTGCAGGGTGAGTAATAACAAAGCCGCCGTTAGCCGAGGAGGAAGTGCAAGCTGGTGTTGTAAAGCCAATTGCCGTGAAAGTAGCTAGTACTGGGACAGTGGCGAGCTTGCCATTGATGAAGTGGTTCCAATTTGTGCCATCGTCAATAAGTGTGCTGTAATAGCTGTCGGTAGGGTAATACTGCTTCCCGACACTGCCTGCCGCCCCTTTCGCTGCATATGTTCCAATGACAGGCGCTACGCCGGCACCTCCGCTCCCGATGGTTCCATTCGAGGCAGGCAAGAGTTGCGTATAGGTGACCCCACCGATCTGATAAACGAGCGCGGGCGGGGCTGTGTCATTCGTTATATTGGAAAACGATATATTGAGGTTGCTGCCGTCCCAAGGACCTCCTATATTGGTACACGCGCCTGCGTCGGTACTGATAACAGGCGCGCCGATCACATTGGCCGGCCATACGTTCGTGTGACCTCCATTGGAATCCTGACAAAGAGACAAATTTATCAGCGGCGTCCCACTTACAACCGTAAGCGTGGACGATGTAACGTTTGCAGTCAAAGTCAGTTTCTGTGCTTCCAAGCTATTTCTAGTGATTGCATATGTGGGCGTGACACTAAATGGGATAGTCTTTTGTCCGGCTGAATCCCCGGTTCCCGAAGGGGCCGTACAATTCTGAGCATTTCCGGACGCATCTACGCCCAGCGGATAGTTGCCAGCCGAGCACTGTGCAGGGGTACTGGCGAAGGCCGTCGCGGTAGCCGCATTGCCAGTGATGCTGGAGTCCAGG
>JBBSHP010000002.1:0-33718 GCA_038232555.1 Bryobacterales bacterium | reverse complement strand
CTGAAACCGATCTTCGGGTGACTTTTCCAACTCGAAGTTCTTGTTCCAATCACTCCCAATCGTGCTCACTGGTGTCCCACTGCACCAACTCGCCCAACCGGCTCCGCCGCGGCCGCCACACATGCACCTGCTTGACTTTCTCTTTTTTCGCCCGCCACAGCTTGCCGTGGATCATCCCGTACCGTCTCTTTGCTTGCCGCGATCCCGTGTTTCCGATCCAGGTACTCGGCCGCCAAGGTCGGCCCGAACCCTTCGTACACCGGCGTTGACAAGACCCTTCACAGCCTTTTGCTCGATGCGCTCTTGGATCCTCCGATTGGACGGCTTCCCACGCAGCCCGTGGACCACCGCCTTGTCACCGCGATCTTGAAGCGCCTCCAGCAGTCGCTGTACCTGTCGAATGCTCAATTTCAGTTCCTCGGCTGCCTCGCGCTGCGTAATCAATTTCTTATTCGCTTTCAGACGTATCAGATCGAGCGAAAGGCGATCTGCGCAGAGCTGCGCGGAGCTGCGGTTCGGGTCGAGCGGCGCTAATTCATTGCGGTTCGACTTCCCGACCGCTACCTGGCGGTTCAGGTTTGTGAGCCGCGGCCGAAGGCGCAACCGAAACCAAGGAAAGGCTGGAAGGGCGCGGAGAGAAGTTATACCTGATTGCGATGATCGACGATGCGACCAGCCGGTTATTCGCGCGTTTTGTGCGGCACGATTCGAGCGAAGAGAACATGAAACTGTTTGTGGAGTTATCTGGAGAAGTATGGTCGGCCGCTCGCATTGTATACCGACAAGGCGAGTCTGTTTCAGACGGCGGAGAAGCGCAAACGCGATGAGCCAGGGGTAGAGAAGGACGCGGTGGAGATGCCGCCCACGCAGATTGGGCGCGCGTTGCGGGAACTGGGGATCAACTGGATAGCGGCGCATTCTCCCCAGGCGAAAGGGCGCGTGGAGCGGAATTTTGGGACGGCCCAGGATCGTCTGGTCAAAGGTATGCGGGTGGCGGGGGTGAAGACGATCGAGCAAGCCAACCAATATCTGACCAACGATTACCTGGTGTGGTGGGAACGGGAATTGACGGTCGAGGCGGCCAACCCGGACGATGCCCATCATCCACTGGATAAGAGTCACAATCTGGCGGCTTCGTTGAGCCATGTGGAGACGCGCCAGGTGCGCAACGACTACACTCTGCGATGGAATGCAAAGTTGTATCAGATCGAGCGTCAGGCGGTAACTACTGGATTGCGCGGAGCTAACGTGCGGATCGAGCAGCGGCTGGATGGATCGCTGGCGGTGCACCATGTCGAGCGGTATTTGCCGGTGCAAGAGTGCGCTGCGGCAGACAAACCGAAGGCGGCTCGGCCGGTGAAGGCGCCCAAGACACCTCGTGCGGGAGGAGGGAACAACTGGAATAAGAACTTCGATCTAAAGAAAGCGCCGAAAATCTGGCAAGCGGCGCAAGGGTCCGGTCACAGCTCAGGAGAAGCCGTCTGAGATGAACCCGATCCGCAGGAAGTGGCGCGAAGGCAAAAGTTCGCCCTATACCGGGAAACTCTCCGCACGACCGGCTGGTAAGCCGTATTTGTTCGCCAAGCAGAGTTTACGACGATCCCTTCCCCGCCACCTCTTCGCACCGCTTCAAAGAACAAATACCGAGGCGCCTCAGTATGCGTTTTTTAAGGCATGGCGGAATCTATCTGGTCCGATGTGGTCAAAACCAAACAACCCAAACCCTGGGGTGGGACCTACCGCCTCCCGCTGGTCGGCCCCGAGCCCAGGTAGCAGAACGTGCCGGGAGGATCACGTTCCATCTCATCGTCCGCAGATGAGTTCCGGCCGGCTAATCCTCGAGCGGGTTGGTCGCCACCAGTGGATTACCAGACGCATAGTGTCTGGACAAACAGGCAAGGAACTGGGTGCTGTGCGGCTATTCTGGTAATCGTCTGAGCGTCAGCAGCAAAGACCGAGGGCTCAATGGTGCTATGAAACCCGACCACCAGTGTGGTGCCGGGCCCCGTGCTCAATACAGTGATGACAGAACGCTTCTTGCTGAAGCGCAATGATCTCGATTAGGAGACTACTTTTCGCACGGCCCGGGCTGACGCAAGGGCACACAAGGAGAACCGTACAATGGCTTCCAAGCGAAGTACAGTTGCAACAATGCCTATCATCGAGCCGCATGCAGCCGGCATCGACATCGGAGCGACAGAAGTATTTGTCGCCGTGCCCTCGGATCGAGATCCCAAACCCATCCAGTGTTTCCCTACATTCACCGTTGACCTGCAAAGACTCGCGGATTGGCTCGAGCAATGCGGAATACAGACGGTGGCCATGGAATCCACAGGAGTGTATTGGATTCCGTTGTTCCAGATCCTGGAAGCTCGGAAACTGCGGGTGAATCTCGTGAACGCCCACCATGTCAGAAATGTTCCGGGCAGAAAGACCGACGTCTCAGACTGTCAATGGATCCAACACTTACATTCGGTCGGCCTTTTGCGAGGCTCTTTTCGACCGGACGACGAAATCTGTGCGATTCGTTCGCTATGGCGACACCGCGAGAATCTGATTCAGCTTGCTACAGTGCATCTGCAACACATGCAAAAAGCTTTGGATCAGATGAATGTACAGCTTCATCATGTGATCAGTGAAATCGCCGGTACTACGGGCTTGGCTATCATGGATGCAATCTTGGCCGGTGAACGAGATCCCCGAACGCTTGCGCAACTACGCGACAGGCGAATCAAAGCATCGGAAGAGACAATCATCAAATCCCTTGTCGGGGACTACCGTGAGGAGCACCTCTTCGTTCTCCGTCAATCGCTGCAAGGCTATCGGAATTATCAGCAGATGATTCAAGACCTGGATGTGGAGATAACGGTGAGAATGCAGAAGTTGTCTCCCAAAGTTGATGCGGTTGAAAAACCTCTCGCTAAGGAGAGGAATCCGCGCAAGACGCCGCGACGAACGGAGCCTCACGACCTTCGACTGGACGTCTACCGGGCGTTCGGGGTGGATCTGACTCAAATTCCGGGCATCAATGCGCTTACCGCGCAGGCACTACTCTCTGAGCTTGGGCCGGACCTCTCCCGATTTCCAACTGTCGGCGCGTTCTGCTCGTGGCTCCGACTATGCCCGGATCCGAGGATCAGCGGTGGGAGGATTTTGTCTGCGAAAACCCGGCCAACGAAGAATAGGGCTGCCGTGGCTCTGCGAGTAGCAGCCCAAGCATTGCATAGGAGCCAGACCTTCTTGGGTGAGCACTTTCGCAGATTGAAGGCTCGCCTCGGCGCACCAAAGGCAATAACTGCTGTTGCCCACAAGCTCGCGCGCGTAATTTACCACCTAATCACCTATCAGCAGGATTATGACGAGAGTGTTTTCCAAAAACAGGAACACCAAGCCCAAGCGCGGAAACGGAACAGGCTTTACGTCCAAGCCAAAGAACTCGGATATGAACTGGTTCCCGTCGAGCTTGTTCCTTAGGAGAGCCCGTCTCCGCTTCACCGGCACGAGCAGATTAACATGCACTCCCGAGAGTCCCGGGCTAAAGGCGACATTTCTACTTTGCCGGACAGGCGACATTTCTACTTTGCCTTGACAACTGGAACAAGTTAGTTGACGACAGGAGCTAAATTCGTATAGACTTGACGAGATTGCTCAAATTCTTTAATCGGTAAAGCACCGATTCTCGAGAATCCATGCACTCAAATTCAAAAAAGGAAGCGATTAGCTCATGCCAACAGTTCAAGATGCTTTAGACCGGATTTGGAGCGACGAGGGTCTCAAAAAGCGATTGATGACCGACCCGAAGCCTGTTCTCGCTGAGTTCGGACTGCAGATTCCTCCCAATGTTAAAGTACAGATTCACGAAAACACGCCGCACCTGGTGAACGCCGTGCTCATCGAAAAGCCAGCCGACAGCGCGAACTTCAAGGCGACCGACCCCATTTCTAAAATAGCCCAGCGTGCCTGGACCGATTCAGCGTTTAAGGCTCGTCTGCTTTCCAACCCGAAAGAGACTGCCGAGGAAATGGGACTGAAGCTCAGCCCGGATATGCAGGTGAAAGTTTGGGAAAACACCGCCTCCGCTCAACACATGGTTCTTCCGTTGAACCCTGCCAACTCCGAGTTGAGCGATGCGGATCTTGAAACCGTCGCTGGCGGTGGTCTGAGCAAAGGAGCGCAGGTGGCGTTGGGCTGCGGAGCGGGCGGCGCCGCGGCTGGCATCGCTGGCGCTGCGTTGGCTTTCACTGCCGTAGGAGCTGCCATTGGGTTCGGTGTTGCAGGTGGTTTGGCTGCAGCCGGATCTACTGCGGGCGGAACCGTTACTTCGGCCAAAGGCAAAGCGTAATCTTTGCATCAGAGGCTCACGGCTATCGTTTTGTTCTAAGAAGCGCAACCGGGCGCCATCGTGGCAGGACTTTTTGAGTCCTGCCATTCAGATTTCGTGAGTCTACATTTCCCTTCGGGATCCCTTACCCGCAGCTTTCTAGGCTGCGGCGATCACAGTACAACTACCCACATGGACAATCGTCCGGCCGAAACCAAAGTTCTGCTTGTAAGCATGCCCTTTGGCCCGTTGTTTCTCCCGTCGATCGGCCTTGGATTGCTCAAATCCACACTTGTCTCCAGGCAAATTACAACCAAGGAAATTTATTTTACGTTCCAATTGGCCGAGAGGATTGGCGCGCTTCGGTATCTAAATATCTCCAATGGCGAGCACTCCACTTCTGATCTGCTGGGTGAGTGGATTTTCGCACGAAGCCTATTCGGCTCAGACCCCGACGGGGAACGCCGATACATCGACGACGTTGTCCTGGGTGGATCGCACGCGCATAGCAAACGGTTCAGCAACTTTGGGTCTTCCCCGGCCGACGTGACGAAATCCTTTGTACAGGAGATCCTGCAACTGCGCGATCAGGAAGAATTTCTGAACGAATGCGTGGAGCAGGTCTTAGCTCTCTCGCCTCGCGTGCTGGGCTTGACAAGCGTCTTTCAACAGCAGGTAGCCTCTTTAGCATTAGCGCAGCGTGTGAAACTGCGTTCGCCCGAGACGTTCATCGTCATGGGCGGTGCGAACTGCGAAGGCGCTATGGGTCTTGAGATTATAAAGCAATTTGCATTCGTCGATGCAGTTGTTTCCGGAGAAGGCGAGACTGTCTTCCCAGACTTGGTGGAGGCTGTTTTGGCCGGAAACTCAGTTGGCTTGCTGCCCGGCGTTCATACAAGAGCCAGATCTCACCTTACCCTTTTTTCTGCGAGTCCCTCAAATGCTCCTTCCATACAGGAGATGGACCGCCTTCCCTATCCCGACTACGACGGCTTCTTCGAGCAGTTTGAGTCCAGCCGCAAAAGACTCGATGTTGCCTACACTCCGCATGTCCTCTTTGAAACGTCGCGAGGATGCTGGTGGGCAAAGGCCGCGCACTGTACATTCTGTGGCCTGAACGGTTCCAATATGAATTTCAGGAGCAAGTCAGCCGCGCGGGCAATGGAGGAACTGACTCACCTTACCCAAAGATATCCGGGGTGTCCGGTTACTGTAGTAGATAACATCCTGGACATGAGCTATTTCCGGAGCTTCATTCCGGATCTTGCCGCGCGGAAGATGAATTTACAAATGTTTTATGAGGTGAAGTCAAACCTAAAAAGAGATCAGGTTCGTTTGCTTCGCGATGCCGGTATCCGCGCCATCCAACCGGGGATTGAAAGTCTCAGCACATCGATCTTAGAGCAGATGCGTAAGGGATGCACCAAGCTGCAGAACGTCCAGCTCTTGAAGTGGTGTAAGGAATTCGGGGTGCGCGCGATTTGGAATATTCTTTGGGGCTTTCCCGCTGAATCGCCGGACGAGTATCGTCTGATGGCGGAATTGATTCCTTTACTCGTGCACTTGGACCCTCCACAGACCGCGGCACCGCTCCGGCTTGACCGGTTCAGTCCTAACTTTGACCATTCTTCAGAGTTTGGATTTTCGAACGTAAAGCCCTACCCCAGCTACTTTCACGTGTATCCGTTCGCTCCCGAAGCTGTGGCCAATTTGGCTTATTACTTCACCTTTGAATACGCCCAGCCCCAAGAACCGGCGGTATATACTGAGCCGCTCTTGCGAGCGGTAGCTTCATGGCAGCAGCACCGGTCCTTGAGCGACCTCTTTTCGGTTGACCTCGATTCGCACCTGGTGGTCTACGATGCGCGCCATGCTGGCCTAGGTCGCTTCTATGTGTTGGACGCGTTGAGCAGGGCTCTCTATTTAGCGTGCGAACGAATTCAGGGCAGTACTTCATTGAGAGCGCTAGATACGTCAGCACTCGGCCCGCACCGGTCAACCGAGGATGTTTTTATTCTGCTGGATACTCTCGTGGAATCTGGGCTCATGCTTCGCGAGAACGAGTCGTACCTTTCTCTGGCTGTTCCGCTCGGCGACTACAAACCGGCCAAATCCACTCGGGAACACTTCATCAATACCGTGCGCGCAGTCGGAGCAGCCAAAGAAGATCACTGGGTGGTCCCGGAGCGCTGCCTGAATCGTATCGGGGGACGGGACACGGAAAACATGGTGCGACGCCCGGCTCCGGATCCTATGCACTTAAGTCCCGGTCACTTCTTTTTCGAACAGGGCGAACTCGCGATCGATTTGGCGCCTCTGGAAATGATCGATTGCAACTCCGTTACCATGCAGTTGTTTCAAATGGCCGCGGGTCACGCTTGACGGACAGCGCTCTATACGGTGCATCGTCGTGACTGCCGTTTGTGCAGCACTAGACCTGCGTTCGGTTACAGAGGCGGCGCTCTCGCCGGACGAGTGGGAGGCTTATCCTGGCTCACTGTGCGTATCGGAGAAGGGTCGGGCCGAAGCGGAGAGGCTATTGGCTCGATGGCGGAAACTAATCACCCTCCGGTCGGGTGCGGAAGGTGCTTTCGAGCGGCGTCTCGCAAGTTTAGGTTTAGACCAGTTTGGCGCTATCGACCGCCTGCGGCCGCATCTCCTGCCTTCTGACGCTCCTCTTCCGCAATGGGCCGAACTGCTCGCGAGAGTTGTGGATGAACCCGAGACCGAGGGGCCGCTCGATCCTGGTCACCTTCCGCAATATACGGCAGAGGAATTTCAGGCCCTAGACATAAAAAGCGATCAACACCCCAGTTTTCCTGATTTTTGCGCTCCGTTCCTATCGGTGTATTTACGTTGTACTGGTTTGGAGTCCCAGAATTTTGGTTCGCTGATAGCTCCCGAATGCAAAGGGTACTTCGCTCGATTTCTCCTCCGGCGGCTATCCCTGATCGCGGCGAGAACGATCGCGCACGAATTGAAGACGCGCCGATCTCAGGGTGAGTTGAAAGGCTCCTCGCCAGAGGAACGATTCCGCTATTACACTCGGGAGGTGCTCGGCTCCTACGAGGGCCGCGTGGCGCTTTTAGCCTCATATCCAGTTTTGGCGCGCCTCTTGTCCACCTGCACCTTACAAGCCATCCAGGTCACGATCGAGTTTCTGGAACGGCTGTCGCTCGACAAGCCCGAGTTGCAATCGGTTTTCGCCAAAGAGATAGGGCTGGGACCGCTGGTTGCGTTCGTGGGCGGCCTCTCGGATGCCCACGATGGCGGTCGATCGGTTTGGATTCTCAGATTCGATTCGGGGATCAAGCTCGTCTATAAGCCACGCAGCCTTGCCATGGACGCTGCGTTCAGCGGCTTCATACAGTTTTTGAACCAGACCGGCGACTGCTCTGTTCATCTTCGCTCGACAATATTCGTTACGCGCAATGGCTACGGTTGGAGCGAGTTCTTCGAGCAAAAGGACTGCACTTCGGAGGAGGAAATTACACGCTACTACCGCAGGCAGGGGATCTACGCCTCGCTCGTCCATTTTCTATGTGGGGTTGATTTTCACAGCGAGAACTTCGTGGCTGCTGGCGAGCACCCCATGCCGATCGATGTCGAGGGACTTCTCTCACTCGGCGTTCATGTTGCCGCCAACCGGCTTCTAAAGCTTCCGTTGCCGTTGCGTCCCTTGCACTTTACGGTGGCCGCCACAATGATGCTCCCGTATTGGAGGTCCGGAGAGTACGATCGGGGCCTTTTCTCGGCGTCGGGGATCGCCGGATCCATTCAGGGAGCATGGCCGGTGAAGCAACCGGCTTGGGAAGGCTGGGGTACCGATGAGCTTCGCTTGGTTCATCGTTACGAGGATTTCATTTTCAATCAAAGCGTGCCCACCCTGAATGGGCGCAAGGTGCGTGCGGATCTTTATCATGCAGCGATCGTGAGCGGTTTTGTGGAAGGTTACCGGGCCGTTTCAACCCCTCGTGATGCGCTGCTCGGCCCAGGGAGCCCTTTGAGTGTTTTTGCTCAGGCAGCGAGTCGCGTAATTCTGCGAGACACTCAGGAATATGTGAACCTCCTCTCCTGGTGCACTTCGCCCGATCTGCTTAAGTCCGGCGCCGATTTCGACATAGCCCTCGAGACGATGGGTTGGACAATCCCCGTGCTTGGTGATGGAACACCCTGTCCGGAATTACTGCGTGTGGAAAAGCTATCGCTCTGGCAGCGAGATATCCCGATGTTTACGTGCTTTCCGATGTCACGTGAGATCTATTTGCCAAATGGCCGAATCCTCGGGGCTGTCGTCGAGCACACCAGCTTCAACCAGATGCGGCGCAGAATTGAGGAGGCATCAGAAGAGGATCTGGAGTGGCAAAGTGAACTGGTACGGACCATGCTGCAGATGTCTCGAGCTACCTGCTACGGCCCGGCGTCGCAGTCGTCAGACGCCGGGCCCGGGCCTGACAGTCTGGTTTCCTCCATTCACAGAGAATCAGACCGGCTGCTTGCCCATGCCGTGGAGATCGGCGAGGGATTGGCCCGTATTGCATTTCAAGTTGACGGGATGAATGGTTGGCTCAGCTTATTCAAGGATTCACCCAGTCAAGCGAAGGTTCAACCGGTCCACCCCGATCCGTGGAGCCTGGCGGGTGCCGCGGGCAATGCTATTTTTCTGGCGGATCTGGCCGCCCAAACCGGTGAGAAGCGTTACGAAGCCCTGGCCCGTGGAGGTCTGAAGTTCGCGTCGGTGATGCTCCAGCAGGTCAGGAGCGAAGAGTTCGGCTCTGCCCTGCGGATTTCAGCTTACGAAGGTCCGTTCGGGCTGGTATATGCGCTCACGGCTTGTGGCGTGCGCTTGGGCGATGAGAATCTCGTAGCGGAAGCGCACCAACTGGCGCTGAGTTACAGTTGCGAGCAGTTGCATAGCGCACACGATCCTGATGTTCTGAATGGCGCCGCCGGTGCTCTGCTCGTCCTGTTACACCTTTACCGCCACATGCCCGACCCGCGGCTGATCCAACGGGCCCAAGCTCTGGCCCAGGTCATCCAACGTAGTCAAGTTTCAGGCGAGCAAGCGGGGTGGCTGGTGCCTGGGATGGAACGTCCGTTGTTAGGTATGGCGCACGGCGCTTCTGGCATGGCCTTGGCTTTGCACGAACTATACAAGCTCACGGGAGATGATTTGCTACGTAGCTCTGTTTGTTCCGGACTAGAGTATGAGCGTTCTCAATTTTCAGTCGAGCACCGGGATTGGCCAGACTTGCAGAACCGCTCCGGTCCGGTATCGTTTATGACGGGTTGGTGCGGAGGGGCCCCTGGAATCGGCTTAGCGCGATTGCGCATGTATGATGACCATGCAGGAGGCACGCCTAGGACACAGGATGTCGAGAATTCGATCCAGGCGACTCTCCGTCATGGCGGGAAGCGCAAACATCACCTCTGCTGCGGCGAGGCCGGCCGGATCTTATTTCTGACAACCGCAGCCCGCATATTGAACCGGCCGTCTTTGCGAGATGCCGCGCGGAAAGCAGGTACCGCAATGCTGGACGATTTTGAAGAGCAGGGCTGGCGCCTGCAGCAATTTTGCGTTAGCCTACCAGTTTCCGGCCTATTAGGAGGTGTTCCGGGAATCGGATTGTCCCTCTTGGAACTGGGCCGGCCTTGTTCGACTTCCCAGGTCCTGGTGCTCGCATAACAACTATGATTGACACGATTCAAGAGCTTGAACTGTTGAGCGAGCAGGAATGTTCGGAACTGCGCGATCTGTTGTTCCGGTTGAAGACATCCTGGCTCAAGCGGAATCCCGCATTGCCTTTTTTTACATTGGGTGCGGCAAGTTATATGGATGCGGTGAGCAGCCGGGCCGGGTATAGTGATAAGGCGCTGCGTTTCAACCCAATTCTGCGGGAAAATCTGGATTGGCTTTATCAGAGAGTGCAGGGCGCCCTCGAGCCTGTCCTCGGAAAGCCGGTGAAATATGCGGAGAACCTTGCGCTCCCCGGCTTTCATATATACTTGTCCTCTAAAGTCTTCGAAAAGCCGATCGCTTCGATTCACTGCGATTCGCAGTACAATCTGCACGAATGGAATTACCCGGACGCGGATCTGACCCAGCCCATCTCATTCACTCTTTCGATTACCCTACCCAAGAACGGCGGCGGCCTAAATGTATGGGATGTCCACTACCACGATATTGTCGATTTGAATCCTGCCGAAATCGCCCAGATGATGAGTTCACGAAAGCCGGAATACCATTCCTACCGAGTCGGGCATCTCGTGTTGCACTCGGGGCATATCGTACATCAGGCCGCACCTGGAGTTGACGTCCAACCCGAAGATGAGCGAATCACATTGCAAGGCCATGGGCTCTACGCTGACGGAGCGTGGCAATTGTACTGGTAGAGCGAGACTGTTGATTTAGACCAGATAACAAACCGAGCGCACATGTTTTACCGAGCTGATGAATTCGAATTTACCTCTCGCCTTGAGGAGAATTGGCAAACCATACGGAATGAATTAGAAGCGCTGCCCGAGAGCAACTTTATCCCATGGAAAGAGACGATTCTCTACAGCACGGGATGGGATGTCTTCGGCTTGTATGCTTTCGGAAAGAAGGTCGAGGAGAACTGCCAGCTGTGTCCACAAGCGACACGTGTATTGGAAACTATTCCTGGGTTGGTAACAGGCGGTTTTTCCTCCTTGAAGCCGCAGACTCACATTCTTCCGCATGTAGGCTACAACTACAAATACTCATCCGACGGGACGCTGGAACGTACGCAGTTGAACAATGAGGTCCTGCGCTGTCACCTCGGATTGATCATTCCCCCGACATTTACCCAGATCGGGTGTGCGATCCGAGTAGGCGACGAACTAAGGAACTGGGAAGAAGGCAAGTGTCTGGTATTCGACGATACCATCGAGCACGAAGCCTGGAACCGCAGCCAGGGAACGCGGGTCGTCATGATCGTCGATTTTCTTAAAGAGGAGGCTCAACGAACCTAAGATGTTTGTGGACACAAAGGCTTTTCCGTTTACGTCTGTCCTGGAATCGGAATGGAAGACAGTCCGCCGCGAGTTGGAGGATTTGCACAAAAGCAATTTCATCCCCTGGCCAGAAAAATTTCTGTATGGCAAGGGCTGGGACGTATTTGGGCTGTATGCCTTCGGTCAAAAGCTGGAGGAACCTTGCCGGCTTTGTCCCGAGACTACCCGGTTGGTAGAAGCGATTCCCGGAATGACTACCGCTGGTTTTTCATCGCTTGCTCCCGGAACGCACATCGCTCCTCACCTTGGATATTCAAGCAGCGTGCTTCGCTGTCATCTCGGCCTGATCGTGCCAGACGGTTGTGCCTTGCGCGTGGGAGACGAGACAAGAACCTGGCAGGAAGGCAAGTGCATGGTTTTTGACGACACGGTCGAACATGAAGCTTGGCACCGTGGCGACCGGCCCCGGATCATCCTGCTTCTGGACTTCAAGAAGCCAGCGGCTGACTTAGCGAATCTCCGCGAGGCCGATGTTCCGGAAGATGTTACCCGGGTTGTTCAGGGTCTGGCCCAGCCAGCGCCCGAGTGAATGACTGATCTTTTGCAGACCGCGTTGTTTAGACCGCGTAGCCTACACTTCGCGTGCGATCTTGCAGCATTCCAAAGCGCATGCCCGCCAGTGAGACCGCATCCAGGATATCTTCCGAAATTTCGTCACCGTCATCGATCTTCTCATCCAGACGCGGCTGCTTACCGTAACCAAAGGTGGCCACAGTGTCGCGCAATCTGAGCGAAAGCAGCACGGCGAGCGACCGGTAAAAGCGCCCTTGGAAAGCAAGCTCTTCCTGCAGGCGCTCGTTCACCTCGGCTCGCCCGATATCCAGTACCAGCGAGTCCTGGCCGGCTGTCACCGTAGCCGATGGAGGGCGCGAGTCGATGAACGACATCTCGCCCAAAATCTCACCGGGCATAAGATTCGCGATCACCTTGCCCTTTTGCGCGGCGATCGTGATCTCGAATGCTCCCTGCAGCACGATAAACAGGGAATCGATTGCCTTACCCTCGTGAATCAGAGTCGTCCCGGCGGGTATGCTGCGTTTTGAGCCAACCCTGATCATCCATTCCACATCGGTGTCGTCTAAAATTCCTAAAAGTACTAGCGATTTTCTCATGGTTACCTTTCGGAGCTGGGAGTGAATAACGCCGCTTCAGACATGTTGCTCCGTCAAGCTGAAGAATCGTTCTCTGAGGAGTTCAGCACCTTGGGGAGATGCAAGTTCCTCGGCGGTGAAGCCGGAGAGCGTGATGATGAGTTGCGGCTGAGCGCCTCTTTCTCGTAATACACGTGCATTCTGCCGATCGAATGATTCGAGATTACCGGCCGCCATTCTGACGATTGTTTGCAGGATGGTGAATGCACCGTCAGAGAGGGGTGGGTCGCCGCGATAATTCGAAAGCCGTCCTGAAGGACGGAACTCCGGAAAGCACTCCAATCCAAAGAAGTGCAGGAACCAGTCCGCTCGAAAGCAACCACCGGCGCTCACGATGCCCATGTAGTCGGCAATCATCTCGTCAATCAGATTATTCCGCATGGACGAGAAAACCCGGCGAGTGAAGTAGTGGGTGCACTCGTGCTCGCGGCGGATAATCAGCGATACATCATGCCATTCCTGATCATTCAGGTGCAACGCCGTGGCCGATACGCCGCTGTAAGTGCCATTGCTTAACAGGATAAATCGGTCCTGGTAAAGCTCTTTCTGAGGAATCACTCGCCGGAATTCGACCTGCCAGGTCAACTCGGACGGATCGGGCGTGCGCTGCTCCCATGTGGCCCGAAGCCGCCCGACTCGATCCCAATTGTTAAACCCCGCCACAATACAAGCACCCATGGATGCCGGTATAGCGGACGGCTCATTTCGTTTGGTGAAAGCTCTCAACAGCGATATGAAATCTTCGCGGTCGCCGGTGATCACTAGAGGAATTCGACCAGCGGGAGTGGAGTGCAGCACCAATTGAACCAGCTCCGGGCGGCGAAGGCTAATCATTTCAACTTCATCCGCTTTTGGGAAGATACCCTTACACGTCGCGTTTTGATAGGCTGTGCTCTCGCTGATTCCCGCGCGGATCGGAAACTGGAGCTGAACCAGATGCTTCCGCAGAGTTTCGAAGGCGCCTTCCCGCTTGGCCTCCTCGACGTAATCCTGCCAGGCTGCAACGAACGGCTCATCGGGCAGAGGAAAACCCGGGCCCGCCGTCTGCGGCTGATACGCAAACGCCATGTCATTGTATTGCAGCAGTTCGGATGTTTCGGCGGCACTTGCTCCAAGTCCGGCCAGCACTTCGGCACGAAGGCCCCCGTTCTGCATATCCTTACGTAAGTTGTCTTTTGGCTAGTTGCGCGAAAAGACCGTCTTGCTGAATCAGCTCTTTGTAGGTGCCGCTTTGGACCAGACAACCGTTCTCAATCACGAAAATTTTGTCGGCGTTGATGATTGTGCTGAGACGGTGAGCGATAACGATCCGCGTCGCTTTCATCTCCTCCAAACTTCTGCTGACGATTTCCTGAGTTTGGTTATCAAGAGCGCTGGTCGCCTCGTCGAAAAGCAGTATCCTTGGCTTCCCCACCACGGCACGGGCCACCATCAGGCGTTGCCGCTGTCCTCCCGAGAGACCGGTGCCCCCATCGCCGATCACTGTGTGCATACCCATAGGCATCTGTTTCAGATCTTTCTCAAATCCCGCTAGGCGAGCAGCCTCCCAAGCTTCATCAATCGTCGCCGGAGCGGAACAGGCAATGTTGGTGTAAATATCGCCGCTAAACAGACTGGCATTTTGCAGGACCACGCCCATTTGCTGGCGGAAGTTCTGAACATCGAGTCCTGCCAAGTCCTGCCCATCAAAGTAGATGGCACCCGATTCCGGCGTTTCAAATCCAAGGAGCAGCCGGAAAAGCGTCGATTTGCCCGATCCGGAAGGTCCCACAAAAGCCACGAACTCGCCCGAGCGGATGCTGGCCGAAACATCCTTCAAAACGAGCGGCCGATCTTCGCGGTAACGGAAGGAAATGTGGCTAATCTCGATATTGCCAGTCAACTCGCCGGGATCCGTTTTGGACGGATCAACCTCCGGAAGAGCATTGAGTATAGGCTTGGCTCGCTCATATACGGGAACGATCGTCAGGATCGAGACGAAGACAGATGTTAGTTGCAGCATGTTGCTTGCGAACTGGCCGTAGGCCGCATTGAAAGCTAAAAATTTACCAGTAGATAGCGGTGTGGCATCCGGTTTTGACATCAGATAAGCCATCATCCAAAAAATCGCAATGGAGCTGAGAAGTGGAAATACCGAATTGAAGACACCCAGCCAGTTGTTGATACTTCGGGATTTCAGCCCCAGCATTTTTTCCCGTGAGAAATTCCCGGCCCAAGCCGCAAAAGCCCGGTTTTCAGTGCCGGATACTCTGAATTTGGCGACCCCAAGAATAAACTGGAGAATCATTCCTGCTACCTGACCGCCCAATTTGGAGACTTCTCTCTGATATTTCACCTGAAGAAATCCGCAGAGTGAAGTCACGAGTAGCGCCACTAAGGTAAGGCCGCATGCCAGCAGGGCCATTTTAGGACTGTAATAAAAAAGCAGGATGAAATTGAATACCGAGAAAATTCCGGAGAAGATCGACGACATCGCGGATCCAGTCAGGACCTGTCGCATGGAGTTGATGGCGAGGCCACGCATTGCGAGGTCTCCAGCGGAATATTGACGAAAAAACGGCACAGGTAAATTCAAAAGCCGATCCCAAACAGCCGCCTGGATCATCGCGTCCATTTTCCCTTCCACACGCAACACGGCGAACCCCCGCGTCAGTTGGAACATGACACCGGACAGCGAGGCAGCGCCCAGAAAAACGGCTATTTCCAGAAGACGGCTGCGTTGAGCTCCCGGAATAATCGTGTCGAAGATGGTGCCCGTCAAAATGGGGGTAGCCATCCCGAGCAAGCCTGTGAGAACCCCCATCAGCAGAATGACAAAAACGTCGCCCCACGATCCTTTGAGCCCAAACGTGATCAACTCTCTCGCTGAGATAGGTTTGGGAGGAAAGGGCCGGTAAAAGGTGAACGCAAAGGGCTCGAGCGTAGCGGCGATGTCACTGGTGACGCGGACCAGCGTTCCTTCCACCGGATCATAGATGTCGTAACTTCGAGCCGACCTGGGCAGCAGGGCCATGGGCCGGGAGTCGCCTTCACGGATCGATAATAAAGGGCCGGCGTTCTGCTTCCACCAACTCGGAGACAGAACAACACGCCGCATTCGCACTCCCGATGCTTTGGCGATTGCGGCGACAGGGTCTCGGCGCGCGGTGTCGCGCCGCTTACCGGGATAGAGCTTGAACTCGATGCCGAGGACGTTTCCTATAGCTTGGCAGGCCACCAGCATGGGGTCGTCGCCCTCGCCCGCGGGCGCCAGCCCCCTGGCGCTCTTCAGACGCAGGGGTGACGTCAAATGCCGGAGCGAAAAATCAAGTCTGGTGGCATCGGCTTTCAGCTTCCTCGCAAGCCGACTCAACTCTTTCTGCTCCGCCACCTCCATGTTTGCGACGAGCGAAACCATCACCGCCTGATGAAAAGCCTCCAGGCCTCTCCACTCCGGATCCCGCTGTCGGGCCACATCACTGGTTACTGCTTCCAGACGGTTTTGGGGCTCTTCCTGCAGCCAGGCCGGGCTCGCCAGAGGAAAATAATAGTCTCCATTAATGGCAGCTCCGGCCTTATGCCCGAGAAAGCGCCCCTGCCCTTCTAAGTGTCTAAGCCAGACCAACCCCTCGGTCGGCAAAACCGGCTTGGGCTCTTTTGGTATCAGGATCTCGCTGCCGGCGGAAATGGATTGGTAAACCTTTGGTTCCATCTCAGCCACTGCGGCGGAAGAGAGCGTCGCGATCCAGTTTTGCAATAGAGCTTGGATCTGTTCGCTCGCCTCTGGAGCAGAAGCGGCCCGTAAAAGTTCCGTTCGCGGCACTTCGAGCACCTGCGTTCCGGGCGCCGCTGCCGCAACCAGAATCTTGTCGCCGCTGGATTGCGTCACGTCCATGCCGAAAATGGCCTGCCCGTCTGTGATGCGGACAACATGCTCACGAGCACCCGCGGGCTCTCCGTTGTGAGACTGCACCAGGAACAGATCCACCCTTCCGGTTTGGACGATCCACGCCTTTGTCGGGTCGGTCACGAGCAACGCTTCGTTGCCGGCAAGTTCTCTGACCGTGCCGCCAATCCCGAACTGATCTAATAACGTGGACGCTTGCATTGAATTGATCTCACTTGTCAAGCGGACTTCACCAGGGCCGAATAGAATCCATCGACCTTAATCATCTCTTCGTGCGTCCCGCGTTGAACAACCCTGCCGTACTGCAGGACGATGATCTCATCGCAATCGCGAATCGTGCTCAGGCGATGAGCCACGATGAGCAGGGTGCAACCACGGCGGCGAAGATTATCGTCTACGATTTTTTCGGTCCTGGGATCCAGGGCGCTGGTGGCTTCGTCCAAAATCAGGATTCGAGGATTGTTGACCAGGGCCCGGGCGATCTCCAAACGTTGTCTTTGGCCGCCGCTCAGATTGCGGCCCCCCTCTTCAATCTTGTAATCATAGCCACCATTCCGATCCGAGATGTCGTCGTGAATGCTGGCATCCTTGGCCGCCTGAACCACATCGCGATCTTCTATGGTGGGATCCCACATCGTTAAGTTTTCGCGAATCGTTCCTTCGAACAAGGAGATGTCCTGATCCACCAGCGCAACGGAATTGTTGAGAAGTGTGCGAGGGATGCTCGCCCGGGGTACGCCGTCGAAAAGTACCTCGCCGTCCCAGGGCTCGTACAGACCGGAGACAATCTTAGCGGCGGTAGATTTGCCGCTGCCCGACATGCCTACCAAAGCAACGCGTTGGCCTGGTCTCAGTTGCAGGCTGAAGTTCTTGAGCAGGGGTGAATCCAGCCTGCTGTACCCGAAAGTGATGTTGTGCAACTCCAGGTAGCCATCTAATTTCGCGTGCTTAGCGCTGCCTAAGGCTGCAGGCGCCTCCACCACGCGATCCACCTGTGGGTCGACAGGGTACTTAAGAACATCATCGAGCCGGTTCAAGCCTCCTGTAACCTCCTGAAGGCGGCTACCGAGGTCGACCAGTTTGTTGACAGGATCGATAAAGCTCGCCATCAGGGCTTGAAAAGCGATCAGCATACCCATGGTGAGATATCCATCCATCACTCGTAAACCTCCGAGGCACAACACGGCTGTGGAGTTCACGGCCGACAGCAGTGGTGGGACGATGGATAACATCTGCGAGGAGGCGCCAAGATCCTGCTCTGCGCCGACCACTTTAGCCTGATAGCCCCCCCAGCGGGAGAAAAAGCCAGACTCGGCTCCGGTTGACTTCAAGGTTTCTATAATCTGAAGGCCCGCCATGGATGTTCCGAGCAGTTTGCCTTTCTCCTGCAGTAGCTTTCGATTTTCATCCGTTCTGGTGCGCGAGACGTATCGCAGCGCGACTAGATTGATCACCGCTATCGTGATGCCGATCCAGGTCAGCAGCTTATCGTACTGAAACATCAGAGCGGCATAAAATCCGATCATGATGATGTTCACTAAATTGGTGGCGAGACCGCCGGACAGTAAGGTTGCCACCTGGTCGTTAATGTCTACACGGCCACCGATTTCTCCAGCGAACCGCTGCGCAAAAAACTCCATGGGCAGGCGAAGCACGTGCCAGAAGAATTTACTGGACGAGGCTAAAGACAGCTTCATTTCCAGGCGCATCAGTGCATTCTGCTGCAGATAGGTCATCACCGCCTGAACGATAGCGGTGATGGCCATCGCGAGAAGCAACGGCTTTAGCCAGCTAGTCATCCCGCCGACGATAAAATTATCGATATAAATTTTGCTGAATACCGGCGTTACCAAACCTGGCGCAACCAGGCCCAGCGTCGCCAGCACAACGTAAAGTAAAGGTAGTCTGCTTCCGGGAAGCCTCTTCTTTAGCGACTTCAGAAGGCTCGGTTTTTCTCCACCCCTCTGGAATTCGGGTCCTCTTTCCAGAAAGAGAACGACGCCAGTAAAAGATTGGTCGAACTCCTCTTCGCTCACGGTTCGTGGGCCCATGGCTGGGTCGTTAAGATAAGCGCGCTTCGTGGAGAAGCCTTCCACCACTACGAAATGATTGAAGTTCCAGAAAACGATCATCGGAATCGGAAGATCCCGTAATTCATTCGGCTCTTTCTTGTACCCTTTGCCTAAGAGCCCGTATTTGCGCGCGGCCTTGAGAACATTATTTGCCTTACTGCCATCGCGCGAAACGCCGCACGCGGTCCGGAGTTCTTCGAGGGGAACCAGCCGCCCGTGGTAACCAAGAACGATGCCGAGGGCCGCAGCTCCGCACTCAACTGCCTCCATTTGTATTAGCGTGGGCGTCCGAACCCGCTTTCGCCGGAATAGTCCACTCCTGGACTTTGTGGAGGAGGAGCCTTGGGAGGTTGTTTGCGGGGGCATTCTCAGTACAGTCCCAATTTTTCCTTGATATAGGGGAATACCATGTCGATAGGTGGCTGCTCACGTGTCACAATTTGTACCGAGCAAAGAGTGGCCGGTGTGATCTTTACGGGTGCTCCCATTCGAGAGGACCACTGAAAGCCGCTGGGAGTGCTCGAATTTGCGAGCATCGCTATGCGAACCTCATTAACTGGCCCGCCGGCTGACAAAGCTTGAGACAGGGAGGAATTCTGAAAGGTGCGCGTCAGCGCCGCATCAGTGGTGGGATACTCCGCGATAGAACTAACCTTCCCGCGGATAAATCCGTACTCCTCAACGCGGACTGAAGAAGGAATTATCTCAGCAGGCATATTAGGATGGATCTCTTTCGCCTTTGCTGATGGGACATACGCTACAATCTCCAGGGAGTCCGATTCCGGCTCTAGAGTCAGAATTGGAGCGCCGGCGCCCACCAAGCTCCCCGCGACCGTCTGGATTTCGACCACCTGCCCGGAGTAGGGGCTGACCACTTTCGACGTCATATCCAGCTCGCCGCGCAACAACCTGAGGTTTCGTTGGAAGTCGGTGATGCGGGATTGATAGTCCACTGCGGATTGCTTCCCTCCTTGGTCGTTGCGAAAGCGGACGGCATCGAGTCGAACGATCTCGGTTCGCAGGCTGGTAATGTTATTGGCGATGGTCGATTGCCTTTCACGCAAGGATAAGATCTGCTGTTTGGTGATAAGGCCTTTCGCCAGCAACTCCTCGTTGACAGGAATCTGATCCGCAACCACTTTGGCCTGTTCTTCCAAGGCCTTAATCTGCTGATCCAGGCTAGCCCGCTGGCCCTGGATCGACTGCTCCTCCAGGCCGAGTCCCTTGGTACGAACATCGGATTGGCGCTCTCGCTCTTTCTCAGCGTCCGCGAGTTGCGCCTCGGCTACCCGGATTTTATCGGCGACTAGGGGTTGTCCAACGGTTGCAATTACCTGACCTTGTTTTACGCGATCTCCGATGTTTACCTCCACTCGCACGATTTGGCCAGTT
The DNA here is from genome assembly GCA_038232555.1 of Bryobacterales bacterium. Taxonomy (GTDB): domain Bacteria; phylum Acidobacteriota; class Terriglobia; order Bryobacterales; family Bryobacteraceae; genus JBBSHP01. Next base: position 13,861 of record JBBSHP010000002.1, on the reverse strand, counting down.
CCCAGCGTGTTGACAGTCAGGAGATTACCAGTGCGAACCGCAACTCCCTTACCGCCTGTTTTAGTCGCTAATCTTCCTTCAAAACCCCACACAACGGCCGTTAGAATGATGACTCCCACCGCCGCAAGTGCAATCCAAGATCGCGGAGTCGTCACCCGTAGCAATTTGTCAAGCTGCTCGGGGGAAGACATCCTCGCTAAAGCAACACTTCGGAAGATCTCCTTCTTAACCATCTAGTGCTCCTGTTAGCGGTCTCAATGGGTTCCAGGGATGTAGAAAAGGTCGCGGCTTACGGGCTGAACTGGTTGGTCTGGCAAAAGGTACGTTCCCGTTGCAAGCCGGAAATTCGCTATATCCACGGCGTAACCAACACTCGCGCCTATCTCGTTCAAGCTAGCCCCAATGTAGCGGTCTTCTTCTTGCAGGATGTCGATCAGAGATCCCACCCCGAGACGCAGCTTATCGCGTTCAGCTTGCAGCGCGGCGCGAAATGCATCCGAGGCCTCTCTCGCTTTTCGCACCTGTTCCACACTGAACCTCAAACCCGTAGCGGCCACTACCACATTTGAGGCGATATTGCGTTCCAGGTCTGTACTTCGGAGCTGCATTTGTCGGAAGCTGGCCACTGATTGAACAAGCTGTCCCTCCGCTAAGTGGTTTCCGAAAGGAAAGCTATAGCGGATCGTGCCCATCACAGTAGGCCCTGAAATATTTTGGAAAGCAGAAGAAAGATATTTATCGAACCTGTTGGTTTCCTGAAGGCCTGCGTATCCGGCACTGAAAAGCGCGTCGACTTGCGGCTTTAGCTGATTCCGGACTGCCACGAGGAGCGCATCCGAAGATTGGATTCGTTTCTTCGACGCCAGATAATCTGCTCTTCGTGTCATGGCTTCGTGAATGTACTCGTCCAATTCCACGTTGGTCATCAGGCTGGCAGGCTGGGCAAGCCCGTCCGGTAGTGGATCGGTGGGCGGAGCCAGAGTCAAGATCTGTGCTGCGTTCACTCCCATGGCTAGGGCCAGAGATTGGGTGGCTTGCACTAGCCGCTGTTCCGCCGCAATCCGGCTGGTAGTTCGATCCGCCAGATTGGCGATCACCTTGTTGATCTCCGATCGCGGCAACTGATCCGCATTGATCAGTGTCTGGACATTTTCAAGCAGAACTCTCCCGCGTTCTTCTGATTGTCGATAAAGTTCAAGGGTCTGTACCGCGCCGATCTGGTTCCAATAAGCGTTGGCTGTCCCGGCTATCAATTGCGAGGCCGTCTGGTTAAGGTCGTAATAGCTGGCCTCCAGTTCAAACTGTGCGAATCGCTCGCGGGCTGTTACAACGGCACGGCCACGATTCCTAAGCAGCGGAATCGTAACCTGAAAAGATGCCAGAGAATTGTTGAGTCCAGTTTGATTCGTAAGGTTATCGTTGCTCCTGTTTAATCGCAAAACAGGTCCTATCGAAATACCCCATGGAAACAACTTTGTCAGGTCGAGATTTGTATTCGTCAGATTGGAAGACTGGGCTGACGTGATAATATTCGATTGACGCGCGGTCGTTTGGGCACTGCGGCCCAAGGGGGTATAGACGCGCTGTTGTTCCACCGACGAACCGAGAACAGTGTCAAATATGCCCCGTTCCAGTATTCGTGCTCCGCGGCTTATATCCACTTGCCGCTCCTGTAGATGGAGTATAGGGTTTTCGGTAAGCGTGATCCGGACTGCTTCGACGATGCTCAATCCAGGCCCGGGGGGCGGTGGAGTGGCAACCTGTGCAGAGACTCGAACCGCCGCCAACCCCACAAGTACCAGCCATCCCAGAAGAACTCTTCTGAAGCAGCAGCTGAAGACTAACATTTAGTAGGCACTCATCGTATCACGCTCCCAAAGTGAGTGACGAAAATTGAGATTCAGTTATTCGGGGTGCGGGACCTTCGTTGAACACACCGCATGAGAAGAGGTGATCCAAAACTTCCCGGATCCGATTTCGCGTCTGAACACAGGATGCAAATTGCTCGAGTAGTTGTTCTGTAGAATAACGTCCCGAGCGGATCGATTCCCCCAATGCCCGGTAAATCCGCAGCGCCGAAGGATCTGCGGGATCGCGAAAATCCAAAGAATGCCAGTGCGTCGAAACACGGAATCCATCGCCTAACGGCGAATAGACGATATCAGGATTGAACTGAATCGGCGTCTTCGCCGGAATCGAAAGCGGCATGTGGCTCTCAATCATTGTGGTGAGAATGTTTCTGAGTTCCTCAGCGTTTCCAAAATGAGCCTCATCGAAGATTATGTAACCCAAAGGCCAACGCTCGGTTGCGACGCAGGGGCTTACCAGTTGGACTGTTCGCGCCACCATGTTCAGTAGAAAACCAATGATACAGGCGATCGTACCGGAAAAAGTATTACCTTGTTCGCCACTCCGGCTACCAGAGTTGCCTAGTAAAGTGCGGCCCGCCTTCACTTTGGCTGTCGGCTGAGTGACAGGAAAGTTGGAAAAGACGCGTGATTCCGGCATCTGGAGCACCATCTCCGCGAATGCCAGATCAACGGTGGTGAAATCACGGTGCATACGGTCTAACATCTTCAATGAGAGAATAGAAAGACGGTTAAGACGGCACCCTTTGGCAGCCGACAGCGTCAATAGGGAGCGCGTCCGGTCGGGGTTTTTCAAGGGAAGCGCTGTTGTGGTAGGAGGAAATACGCCCAAAACATCGTGGAAATCCAATGCAAAGTTTTCGTAGTCCGGGTTGTCGAGCGGATCCGTCGCCCAGTAGCAAAAACCAGACCCCGCCGCGCTCCCGAGCGCATCACCGAGTACGGCCAGAACACCGCGCCACTCGCCCCGCGTTTGATCATTGTAGGCAAAGTTCCCGCCGAAACGTTCCGCGGAGATCGCGCAAAACCAGCAACCAACCGAACATCCCTTACTTAATTCAACCGCGACAGCGGGCCTGACAACATATTCGCTGCCGGGCGGAAACTGGAAACGCAGACGAGCCAATTGCCGATTCCGCCAGGCATTAAAAAAGGGATTGCCGCTTGACGCGGCGCGCTCCATCACCTCCAGCCCGCCTTGAGTTTCAATTACAAATTCTCGAAACTGCTCCAGGTTTGGGGACAGCTCGCCTCGGAACACCCCGTCAGCATCGGCATGCTGGCCAGCATCTCGAATGAGGCACGCGTCTTTGACATCAATAGCTAGTTGCCAGCGTGCTAGCGCCTGTGCGGGAGCGAGGGCCAACGCTTCTCGAAACTCCGCATCACCGCAGAAGCGTTCGGTAAAACGCTTGATGCCGCTCATCGTCTCAATCCTACTGAGCAGGTCCGCATCGTCCAGCAGCGCTATTGAACGTCCTCTAAGGCCGATTACCGTTCTGAGATTGCGCCGGACGGTGGCTAGATCAGCGGGCATAGCTTCGTTCCGAAGCTCTTTTGAAATGAAAACGCTGTCTCACTTCGCTCCAGTCTGCCCATCCGTGAAGCCGGCTGCCACAGATGTCCAACCGTGGACTAATGCCTGTGCATCCACCGCTGATTGATAGAGCCGCTCCGCGCCTTTGCGATAGATCTGTCGAAGGACCTCAGGTTCGGCTAAGGCATAGGGTGACTGAATCGATTGTGAGCAGTATTGATGGTAAATACGCTCAAACGTCTTCTGCAGCTCGCGATACCTTTCCTCACTGCTTGCATATGAGGCATTGTACGCACCCCGCAGTTGCGCAAAGACCTGCGCATAATCGCGGCGAGCAACTTCCGTGTTCACCATCATTTCAGCAATATTTTGAAGATACACATTCATATGAAACGAGTTGGCGAAGAATCGCGTGTACTCGTTGCGGCCAAAACGTAGGTTGAACGACATCGACGTAGTCGTATATTCCAGATAGTGCCAGATGCAAGCCGGCATGAACAATATTTCGCCGGCTTCGAGAACGCAGTCGTAACCTCGGACGAATCGCACGAAATCTCGCTTATCTTCTTCCGAGAAGTTCTCCAGATTCCAACCGCCCTGATTCCCCACGGCATTCAGCTTCAAAGCCTGGCTCGGAGGTATCAATATGATCCGTTTGGTGCCAAACACCTGATAGAAGAACACGTGCCGGTAGTCGCCGTCGAAGTGAAGGTGTGCGAAATTGCCCTGATTTCCGATGAAGTAGGAGGAAATGGCATCCTCATAGCCGTCGTAAGGCGGCAAAGCAAATAAGCTCAACACCTCTGGTGGGGTCGGCCGTTCAGAGCACATTTTGCGAGTGCCTGGATTTGCGTGGACAAAATCCAGGTAGTCGTTCAGTGTCATCGTTTGCGGCTGTTCCGGTTCCGCTCCAACAGCAGACGCGGCCTTCGTCACGCCAGTCACATACTCATCCTGGACTGATAACGGAAGGTGGCCGAACTGTGCCCTGGCAGCCTCAACGGTTTTGAATTTTGTAATCTCCTGCCCGTCGAATAAACCAGTCAGGATCACGGGCTTCCGTTTAAGAAGATACTCCTCACGGAAGATCTCCGGCGCCGGCGCGGGAATCCGTTCGATATCAGGGGCCATTTTCGGCCTCGCTCGTCTGGCGATACTCATGAATTTAAGGTCTTCGAAGCGCTCTTACTCTCATTCATTGACGCAAACTCGCCGCCCCACCTACCCTTCACGAATCGCACCATAGATGCGTGCTGAGCCGGAACCAACCAGATTACAAAGGGAATGCCTTCTTTGAACTGCCGCGTATAGGCTTCCCGGTAAAGGGGGCCGATGTGAAACCTTCGCTGCAGATCTTTTCGTATGAAGCTGCAAGTATACCGAATTGTATCGATCGCGACCCGATGCGTAATCACCCATCCGACAGGCTCACCTTTATATCGCACGCCAATACTGTTGATGGGCTCGAGATCTTTCTCGTACTGAAACGGAACCAGGTCCTCCGGGATCCAGGGGTTAGCTTGCTGCCGGTCGAGGATCGAGTGTCGGTCCTCGTTAGTGATGTCAATCCAGGAGAAGATTTCAAACCCGGGCGCGGGGTGCTCGAGCCGCTGGTACCATTCCCATTCCACAATGTGCTGGTCGGTCCGGCAGATGAGCATTTTCGCTTCTGGAGTTCCCCAGTGCAGTTTTTCCAGAACGCGCTCCAGCGCGGGCGTGGTGGGTCGGTCGGCTAGATAGCTAATCTGCACGGTTTGTTGCCCTTGATTCCGCAGTTCGGATTCGATCGCCAACAGCAGAGCTGTACCTAAACCGCTACCCCGGTGCAACTGAGACACAAACAGCGACCGCACATCGCAGGCGCCTTCTGCACCGATTTCGCCAAGTGCCAGTCCTACTGGCTTTCCATCGATCCTGGCTCCAAACGCCACATAGGGCCCGGCGGGTTTCAGCTCGTTCAAGAAGCTGCGCATGGACTGGAAAACCAATGGTAAGTAGGCCGAGGATGTGCTGTTACTCAGACATTCTAAATTAAACATCGCTCACCAAAACAGTTGCCAGGTCCCCTCGCACAACACTCCATGCCCTTGCAGAGTGATGCGCTCGTCATCGGGTTGTAAATCGTTCATCGCGGCGACTTGGTGATATCTCAGCCCTGAGTGCGTTGCAAGGCTTCCCAGTTGATAAGAGTGAAGCAGGGTGTCGCTGGTATTCAGCAACTCGTGCAGTTCGGATTGTGACAGGCCTTCCGATCTTTCCAGACCGAAATCCCAGACGTTCAATCCCGCTCCCGTCCTTGGCAATGCAATTGGCAGCGTAATTGAAATGGGATTGTCAAAATCGATGGCTTCCGCCCCGCTCCAGTCGACCACTTTGTGAGCGGTATCGCAGTGAATTGGGTTGGCGACCACGTCTGCCTTGCCTTTGGCGCGGAACCACTCCATATGTGTCAAATTCTGCGGATGCTCGAAAGACTGGTGCGACAAGAATATGTGAAATCCTGGCAGCGCCAGGTTTTCGCGGTAAGTCACGGGCGCTGAGAAGTGCTGGCTCAGTTTTTCGGCAACCCGGTCGTACAGCCAACCTAATCGCTCACGCATGATCGGGTTGAAGCGCGCGGCCATGCGGTAGTAAGGCAGGAGCGGGTTATAGGCGATATCGAAATAATTCGAAGCTCCTAGAGTGTAGAACGGCGCCACAGGGTGACGTTGAATCCAGTGCTCCCGCATTTCCTGTAGGGACGATCGAACCCTGGCGCACTCGTCCGCGCTCAACACTTCGATTTCGACGACGGGATCTATTTGCGATGCTGTCATGACTGCAACTCTCCGGAAATATGAGAGGCCGTGAGGTACGGCTGGTCGGCAAAAACCGGGTATGCCTGAGAAGGATACGTCTTCGAAGATTCCAGAAATTCGGCTATATGCGTTAAATACGGACCCATCCGTCGCTTCACGAACGTCACCATGGCCTCATGTTTATAGGGCACTACCCAGATTCCCTCCGGCTTGTCAGTGAGAGTATCCTGCCGCCGGATTGCTTCGATGTAAACAGGAACCAGCCGACCCCTGCGCTGCAGATCCATTCGCATGAAGCTGCAACAATAACAGATAACGTTTTTATCGCGCCTTTGTGTCAGACACCAGCCGACCACCTCTCCCTTGTAACGAACGCCTAGGCTATTGATTGGTTCGAGCCCGGCCTCGTACTTAAAAGGAAGCAATTCGTCCGGAATCCATTTCTCTGCTTTCTGCTTTTCTAGGATCGCCTCGCGCTCCTCGGGCAGAATCTCTACCCACGGAAAAATCTCGAAACTGCTAGGGAGAGAATAGGACGCCCAGGGTGCGTTCAAGAGCGAACGATTCGCGCGGCAGATCAATTTTTTCGGCGCTGGCGTTGACCAGTGCAATTTTTGCAGCACTCGCTCCAGAGCCGCGGTTTGTGGCTTACCTGAGGCATAGGTTAGGGTGGCGTTTTGACAACCCCTGGACTGAAACTCTCGTTCTAGAGTCTTCAGCAGCGTTGTCGCGACGCCATTGTTGCGGTAAGGCGCCTTCACGCACAGCGATAAAACGTCCCCCGGTATACCGGAAGAAGCAGCCTGCCCGAGAATCAGACCCACTGGTTCGCCGTTTATAGATGCGCCAAAAGCAAGCGTCGGGCTTAGCTCGTAAAGATCGAAGAGGAGGTGAGTATAAGAAGGGAAGGTAAGATCGCCATAACAAGATGCGGAGATCGCGTTTAAACGCTCGATAGAGTACGAGACTGTAGATTCCATGATCGATCCGCCCAGCGGGCTATTCTCCCTACAACGAAAAGGATAGTATCTACTGGGTCTCACAAAAAAGCAACTTCGGTTCACCCGAATAGTGGAAGCCGTCGCACTAGTACCCGATGCGCTTGGCTTTGGTGGAATGGTGTTAGAATGAATTCTACAGTTCTCAAGCAACGGAGGCGGCGTGAGAAGATTTTGTTCCTTTCTTCCTTTTATATTTCTAGTCCTGTCTGCGGCAGGCTCCCCTGTCAGCAGCTGTCAGACCAAGAGCTTGGCCGCATACGAGACATCGTCATCGCCGGCCTGCCTGCAAGGGCTTTTTGAATACTCAGGCTTTATTCTTACATCATTTGGGATCTCCCAATCTAACCTGACGCGTTTGGACGTGGCGAATGCCATTACCGTAACTCCCAACGGCGCTGGTTTCTTTTTTTCTTCTCCGCTATTCCAGGTTACCGCTGGACAAAGCGCAAACTTCGGCATTCATTACGAGTACTTTATAGACCCTGCTCCAATTGTGGTGGGTGCGGTTTTGGAGCTCGATCCGCCCTTTGGCAATGTGCAGGTCAAGCAGGTCTACGGTCTTCCGGATCCGTGCCCCACGTCTTCAGTGGAGTTGAACGTCACTCCTTCGAAAACAGTGGATACGAAAGGCTTCGGATGCGGCGTTTTCCAGGGCACAGTGGACACTTCTATTTCAGAGAATGGTCCAGCCGGTTTCGATCAGGTGGGCGGGCGTTTGTTATTCAGCACTGGCACTGGCACTGGCACTGGCACCGTTCCCGAGCCTTCCACCCTCATCCTCGCAGGAATTGGCCTCGCATTTCTATGTCTTTGGAAAGGTCGCTTTGGAAACCGTCGTTCTCGTTCGCTTTGATGATCTAAACTAATTTCAATGGCGGGCCTGAGCCGAATGATACCGGCGCTTCTCGCGCTGGTTGCACATCCGGTTCTCAAGGCCAGCATCAGCCTCGAAGCCGGATCATTCCTTTTCCAACACTATCCTGCAAGCGCGTACGGGGCCTCTCCTCAGAATTGGGCTATTGCGCAGGACCAGCGCGGGCTCATGTATTTTGGGAATACGGATGGCCTGCTCGAATACGATGGCGCTGCGTGGCGGAAGATCCTAATTGCAAACAAGTCCACTGTTTGGTCCATTTCAGTCGATAGCCAGAATACTGTCTTCGTCGGAGGACAGGGGGAAATCGGGTATCTGCGCCCGGATGCCACGCGCACTCTTCAGTATGTCTCACTACTCACTCGCCTCCCCGAAGCAGATCGCCAGGTCGGCGATGTTCGAGGCGTGTTTGCTACGCCCGCAGGCATCTTTTTCTGCTCGTCTCAGCGACTGATTCGATTTCGTGGGACTGAGGAGGTCAAAGTATGGCGGCCAGTCTCGAAGTTCGGGTACGCATTCTATATCCACGGCCAGCTTCTCGTGTCAGAAAAAGGCAAAGGTCTCCAGATTCTGCGAACCGATAAGCTGTCGGTTGTAGCTGGCGGCGATGCATTCGCGGAACAGGATATCCGCACTGCCCTCGAAACGCCCGATGGCATCCTGCTCGATGCCGGCCCAGGTCTCTTCCGTTTGTCCGGTGGTCACGCTGAACCAGTCGTGACCGATGCCCAATCCTATCTTAAAGAGAATATCGTCTATAACGCCATGCACTCTATGCCAGGCGGCGACATCGCAATTGCAACCCGCCGCGGGGGCTTGGTTCTATTGAACAGTGCTGGCGGGCTTGAGAGAGTAATTGCCAGATCGAATGGATTGCCGAGCGATTCAGTGACGGCCATATACACCGACCGGCAAGGCAATACGTGGCTAGCCCTGGCAGATGGAATTGTGCGATTTCATAGCAATCTGACAACTTTCGGGCAAGCTAACGGACTCCGCGGAAATGTGGTCGCAATTGCCAGGCAGGCGGATGCTCTCTATGCGGGCACAACAGTGGGACTGTACCGAATGAATGTTGCCTCCACTAAGGAGCCAGTGTTCGAGCCGGTGGACACCATCAAAGAAGCCGTTATCGCTTTGTTGCCTCTGGAAGATTATCTGCTGGCCGGGGGAGTTCACGGACTTTATCGCGTCACTGGCGCCCGGGCCTCCCTGATTGTCCCGACGGACCTTATATTTGATATCGCCCATTCGGTTCGCGATCGCGACGTTCTCTACACCGCCGGCTCAGAACTGCTTTTACTACGGCGCGATGCCGATGGATGGAAAAAATCGGGCGTGGTGAAGCGGGCCGGCCAGGAATTCCGTAGCGTTGCCGAAGATAATGGTGGCTGGGTTTGGGCTACCACCCGTGTGGACATCTCGCGAATAGATTTTCGCGTCGATCCGCCAAAAACGGAGCGGTTCGACTTGAGCCACGGCGTACCGGCGGGATGGAAAAATGTCTATCGGCTCGGCAACTCCGTAGTGTTCGCAACGGAAAAAGGTCTTCTTCGATTTTCGGAGCAGAACCGTAAGTTTGAGCCCGATTTAGCCCTGGGTAAACAGTTCGCCGACGGCAGCCGGGCCGTTTCCATAGTTCGCGGGGGTCCCCGCGAAAGCGTATGGATCACAGGCCAGGGATACCACGGAACCATGCATTGGACTTCGGGTGTTCTTGGATGGTTTCCAATGCCTCTGCTGCAATCTGGCATTGAGGAGTTATATGCGTTGTGGCTCGACGGGGATGGAGTGGCCTGGGCATCCGGAGCAAACGGTGCTCTCTTTCGATTTCAGCCTGCCGAATGGTGGAAACCCCAGGCGGGCTTTCAGGTCTTACTTAGGCGCGTAGAGGTTCCCGGTGACAAGTTTGCAATTTTCGGCGGTGCGTCTGGAGATTCAGGATTAATACGACTACCCCACCGGGAAAAAGCGTTGCGTTTTGACTTTAGCGCTACATCGTTTGAAGATGAGCCGCGTCTCGAATACCAGGTACGCCTGGATGGCCTGGACCGGGACTGGTCGCCCTGGACCGGGGAAACCCGTAAGGACTATACCAACCTCTTTGAGCGGAGGTACCGCTTTCGCGTTCGGGCACGCGATGGACATGGCAAGGTTACTCCAGAACAGCTGTTTGATTTCCAGGTACTCCCGCCGTGGTATCGGAGCTGGTGGGCTTACGCGATCTACGGAACTGCTCTTGGCCTCTTGGGCTGGCTGCTATTGCGTTGGCGAGTTCGAGTGCTCCAAGCTCAAAACCGGAAACTGGAAAGCACCGTAGAAGAGCGAACTGCCGAGGTACGTAGACAACGCGATCAGATTCAGGAAGAGGAGAAAAAGACCGAGCAATTGCTCCTGAACATCCTACCCGCCCCTATCGCTGCCGAACTTCGTTCCACGGGATATGTTGCTCCCCTGGCTTTCGAGGATGTGACCGTGTGTTTCACCGATTTCGTCGGCTTCACGCTTTCGAGCGAGAAGCTGCCTGCTTCCGAGTTGGTCTCAATATTGAATGAATACTTCACTGCTTTCGACCGGATCATGGATCGGTACGGACTTGAGAAACTGAAAACGATCGGCGATTCCTATATGTTTGTGAGCGGCATCCCCGAGTTTCGCGCCTCCCACGCGGTTGATGCTGTGTTGGCCGCTCTCGAAATTGTGGACACGGTCAAACAGTTCGCGCTGCGTGACGGAAACGCCGTTGCCTGGAAAGTCCGTGCCGGTCTGGAGACAGGGCCGGTTGTGGCTGGGGTTGTCGGTGTTCGAAAGTTTGCATTCGACATCTGGGGGGATACCGTCAACTTCGCCTCGCGCATGGAGTCGTGCGGTACAGCAGGACGAGTGAATCTGTCAGAACGAATGTATCGCCGGGTTCGAGACTTTATCGATTGCGAACCGCGAGGTCTAGTCCGGACCAAAGAAGATCGCGAAGTGGAGATGTATTTTGCGCTCGGTCTCAAACCGGAACTCCTGGAAGGTCCAATGCTCGAGGACGGAATTCCGGTAGCTTACCGGAAAAAATATGAGGAGTTGTTTTCCTATCCTCCTCGCGCATTTCCGCATCTGCCTTTGGCCCCGATCGCCTGTGCGACGCCTGGACCTAGAGCCGCCAAAACGCTCTAGAGTTGGACGATACATCCTTCCCGTGCGGCATCCGTGTTCTCGAAATACTTGCGAGTCTCTTCAGTGATGCTGGCAAGCTTCAGATCGTTGTGGCTGGGATCGTGATGAAAGAGGATCAGTTTTTTTACGTGGGCGTCCGAAGCTACCCGGGTGGCCTCTAGCCAGGTGCTGTGGCCCCAGCCCCGCTTCGACTCGTATTCCTCTGGCGTGAAGTGGGCGTCGTAGATTAACACATCGGCGTCTTGAGCATATTCCCGCAAAACGGAATCCAGCTTCGGATTTCCGTGCTCAAAATCACTCGCGTGAACGAGGACTACGCCGTCAACCTCAAGACGATATCCCCAGGCTTTTTGAGGATGATTCAGTGGAAAGGATCGTACAGAAATATTCCCGATCTTGAACCCTCCGGCTTCATGATGAACAAACTCGCGCTTGGCAGCGACAAGCTCAAAATTTACTGGAAAGTATGGATCAGACATCTGCCCCTTCAGGAGTTCCTGAATCTCTTTCCGCGACCGGCCAGAGTGAAAGGTTATGTCATTGGAGGGATTATAAAGCGGAGAGAAGAACGGTATCCCCTGAATGTGATCCCAATGAAAATGAGTCAGGAGGAAATGAAGCGAGAGTTTCTGGCCTTGACATTCTTCAGCCAGAGCCGTACCGAGATTTCGAGCTCCGGTTCCACCATCAATGATAATCGCCTCATGGTGAGAAAGCCGGATTTCCAGGCAGGTTGTATTCCCGCCGTACCCCAGGTTTTCCGCACACGGGGTTGGAATGGATCCACGCACCCCGTGGAACTTCAATTTAAACCGGGAGTTTTGGTCTATTTGTTCCACGCGTCAAGTTGGGAGCTGGCGCAAAAATGATGCTGGCCGGATAGTATCTTTGGCTGGTGCTCTGGTGAGAATAGCACATTTGTGACAGTTCCGCTTGCCGAAGTCTTGTCTAATGCAAGCTAGATGATCGTTCTCTAAATAACTAGACATATCATAGCAGAAATGTTTTAATGGTGCATGGCCGTTGGCCGGAAGCGCGTGCGTCTCGTATTGTCTGCCGTGGATCGTGCCTGTCTCGAATTAATCCGCAGATCGCGGACGGAGGAGAGGCGCCGGACGGTGCGTGCGGCTATCCTGCTGGATGCAGCCGATGGCATTTCGGATAAGGCGAACGCGCTGGCCCGTCAGGTGAATCGCAATACCGTGGTTCTTTGCCTCCGAAAATATCTGGGCTTTGGACTGGAGGCGGCACTGGGGGAGTTGCCGAGGTCTGGCAAGCCGCGTCAGGTATCGGACGAAGCCATTACATGGATCCAGAATCTGGCGTGCCAGAAGCCCAAAGACTTGGGTTACGCCCAGGAACTGTGGACTTACAAGCTGTTGACCGAGCATGTCCGCCGTAAGGCGCCGGCGGCCGGCTACGGAGAACTGGCGCGCCTGAGCCGTTCTAAACTGCACAAGGTTCTTGGGCAGGGTGAACTCAAGCCGCATAAGGTCCGGTATTATGTGACGCGGCGGGACCCGGAGTTCGATCAGAAAATGGCAGCCGTGCTGCACGTATACAAGGAAGTCGAAATTCTCAATCAGGGACTGGTGACGGGCGCGGTTCGCGAACCCGCGACAGTGACCGTCTCTTATGACGAAAAGCCCGGTATTCAGGCTCTGGGGGTGACGACTCCGGACCGACCGCCAGTTCCCGGACTACATGCCAGCCATATCCGCGACTACGAATACAAGCGCCTGGGAACCGTTTCGCTTCTCGCGGGCCTCGATCTGCACAGCGGCAAGGTGACAGAGATTGTCAACAATACACACAAGAGCAGCGACTTCATTGAGTTCCTGAGTAAGCTGGACGCCAGCTATCCCGCCGCGCAAACCCTGCGACTTATTCTCGACAACCATTCGGCGCATATTTCAAGAGAGACGCAGCGCTATCTGGCGACCCGGCCACAGAGATTCCAGTTCATCTTCATTCCCAAACACGGTTCCTGGCTGAATCTGGTGGAAAACCTCTTCAGCAAGATGACCCGCACCATGCTGCGTGAGATCCGCGTCAGCACGAAACAGGAGCTCATCGACCGAATCCACCTCTACTTCGAGGAAGTCAATGCCACACCCGTGATCTTCCGCTGGAAGTATAAAATGGACGAAATTACTGTGACTAGTTAATTAGAGAACGATCATCTAGGGACCGATCTGGTTCGGTCACGTCAAGAAGGAACAGAGCGCAGATTGCCCACATAGGGTTAGGATTTAGAGGAGCCGAGGATGGCGACAGTCAAGACCGACTAATCACTGGAGCTGTTGTCAAGCCCGGTCCGCGCGCCAAGAACGGCCGACAACCAACTCGAAGGTGACCAGCGACGCACAAAGTCTCCGGTGTATCGGACGACCCAGCGGAGAATCGTCGAGGGCGCAACCGCAATTCCCAGTTCCGCCGCTATCGAGGCGAGATCGCGGTAGCTCAGCTTAAACCGCAGGCTGGATATCCGCTTGACTCAGGTAACCGCTGCGGAACTGGTTTTCGCGCTGGTTGCTGGTTTCGGGTGAACAATCAGGTCATAGGTCACGGGATCGACGGCCACAGCCTGTTGCGCCAGTCGGAAGAAAAGCTTGCCT
>JBBSHP010000001.1:0-40541 GCA_038232555.1 Bryobacterales bacterium | reverse complement strand
GGCAAGCTTTTCTTCCGACTGGCGCAACAGGCTGTGGCCGTCGATCCCGTGACCTATGACCTGATTGTTCACCCGAAACCAGCAACCAGCGCGAAAACCAGTTCCGCAGCGGTTACCTGAGTCAAGCGGATATCCAGCTTTTTTAATTTACATTAAGCCTATGCCTGATTGTCCAAAATGGTTCGCGTTGCGTGTCCGGCCACGAGCGGAGAAGTTTGTTTCACATATTCTCGAAGTGAAAGGTGTGCCTCATTTCTTACCTCTCTACACTGCCAGGAAACGTTGGGCGGACAGGTACAAACTTTTAGAGTTACCGCTGTTTCCAGGTTACGTATTTGCTCATTTCGATATGCCCTACCGCAGTTTGGCACTGAGTACGCCAGGAGTTACCGGTGTAGTCAGAATTGGCAATATTCCCGCGCCTATCGAGGAGCACGAGATCACAGCGTTGCAGACTGTGACAAATTCGAGACTTCAATACCTACCTTCTCCTGTGTTTGAAATCGGGCAGCCGGTTACGATAGTCGCCGGGCCGCTGATGGGATTATCAGGTCGTCTGGTTGCCATTAAGAATTCAGTACGGCTTTTGTTATCGGTAAAGCTGTTGCAACGTTCGGTGCTGGTTGAGATTGACCGCGATTGGGCTCTCTCCTTAGATACAAATACCACAATTCATGCCGATTCACTTTAGCTCCAAGTTTTTTAAGAGAGCACTGCCCGGTAGCGCCCATGCCCGTATGGCCGTTCTTAGAGCTGTTGTTGCTTCGACGCTGCTATTTTTCGGGATGCCGTGCATCTGCATTTCCTCGCAGCAGACTGCCCCCGCGGACCTCATACGCAATAATGCAACCGCCTCCATCCAATCTCCCGCCTATATGCTCGGGATAGACGATCAGATCGTGGTGCATGCCGTACACGCTAAAGAGATCGCCGATAAGCAGTTCCGCATCGAGGCCACCGGCGATATCAATTTTCCGCTAATCGGCCGAGTCCACGCTGCGGGCCGGACGGCTCAAGAACTTGAGAACGAATTAGCCGCAAAGCTGAAAATATACTATTTAGAACCCGAGGTGACGGTGGTCGTAGACCAGATCCACAGCCATCCGGCATCTATCTTAGGTGCGGTCGCAACCCCTGGAAAGCACCAGTTACAAGGACGAACTACACTGCTTGACTTCCTGTCCATGGCAGGGGGCATTCGCACCGATGCCGGGCCGAAACTGAGAATTGTTCGCCAGAAAGCGTACGGGCCTTTGCCTGTGCCGAATGCACAGGAGGCTAGTGACGGGTCCAGTGTCGCCGATGTCGACCTCAAGAATCTCCTCTCGTCCAGCGATCCAGCGGCAAACATTGTTATCCAGCCGTACGACGTGGTTACTATCGCCCGCGCTGACACGGTGTACGTGGTTGGGAATGTGAAGAAGTCCGGAGGCTTTCCTTTAGGGGACCGATCGTCGATCACAGCTTTGGAACTTCTTTCGCTTGCCGAGGGGCTTGATATTCGCGCTTCGGCCAAGCATACAAGAGTGCTGCGCGCAAGCAACGTGCCGGGAGGAGGGAGAACCGATACCCCGGTAGACCTGCAAAAAATCCTGGACGGAAAAGCACCAGATATTTCTTTGGGCGCCAACGATATCTTATTTGTTCCGAACAGCGCTGCGCGAAGTGCTACCACGCGTGCCATTGAAACTGCAATTCAGATCGGGACTGGATTTGTGATCTTTCACCGTTAGTACATCATGACCAATCAGAACTCCGGCGATGAGATTTATTCATCCCGCAAAGAAATCGTTTTACAACAGCCTGCCTTCTCGGGGAGCTTGAGCCCGTATCAACAGTGGCGCCCGGCTCCGGCCGAGGCATCCGGGCAATTGCTGGAATACTGGCGGGTGCTGCGAGGGCATCTGAGCCTGCTGTGCTTCTTAGGCCTGCTCGGTTTTATGGGAGGGTTTGGATATTGTCTTCTACAAATTCCGCTGTACCGCGCGCGAACCGTGCTCGACATCAGGAATCTGAATGAGAGTGTTCTGAATGTGCGTGAGGCTACGCCCGCAGTCAGCACAGCCGGAAACGTACTTCCCGAAGCCTACCTGCAGACCGAGATTAAGATCCTGCAGAGTGAATCGCTGCTACAACGAGCGATTAAGAGCATCAAGAACAAACCAACCCTGGCGGCGGCGCCGGAACAAGCCGGAGAGTGGTGGTCCATCTTCAACTTCGGCCAGAGCCGGATCTCCAGAACAGATCTCCTGGCTGATGCGGCTCACAGGGTCAAAGTACGGGCTTTAGGCAATACGCGCATCGTAGAGATCATTTGCGATGCCCGTGACCCGCAGATTGCGGCAGAGATGTGTAACAGCTTGGCTCAGACCTACGAAACCCAAAACGTGGAGTCCAGGTATCGGAGCACGCAGGAAACTGGACAATGGCTTTCGAGCCAATTGGATAATGTGAAACGCCGGCTTACAAAGGCTGAGGCCGAGCTGCGGGATTCGGTTCGAGAATCGGGGCTGATGTTCGATTCCGAAGCCGCCGGATTGGCGCAGGAAAAACTGCGCCAACTCCAGGCGGAATTGTCACGTGCCGAATCCGAGCGGATCAGCAGGGAATCGCAGTATGAAGTGGCGGCCAACAACGCCAGCGGCGGGCTTCCATCCTTGTTGGACGAGGGGCCGGTCCGCGAGCTCCGAATGAAACTGACCGACCTACGCCGGCAGTTGGCGGAGGTTTCGGCGACTATGACCCCAGCTCACTACAAGGTGCGCGAGATCAAATCGCAAATAACGGAACTCGAGAACACGCTAGCAAGGGAGCGGCAAGACGCATTAAAAAGACTTCGGAGCGAGTACGGCGCAGCGCAGCGCCGGGAAACGATGACGGCCCGCGCCTATCGCTCTCAGATGGCTCAGGTATCCGAACATGCCGATAAAGCCGTGCATTACAACATGCTCAAGAGTGGAGTCGATTCAGGGCGTAAGCTTTATGAGAGCCTATTGCAGCGTGTCGAAGAAGTGGGGCTGGCGCAGGCCCTCCGTTCGAGCACGATCACCGTCGTTGACATTGCCACGCCGCCTGGTAAACCGTACTCACCCAATTGGGTCGCAGGCATGGGTCTCGGATTCATTCTCAGCACGTGCGTGGGTATGGGTTTTGTTCTTCTCCGCTCCAAAGCCGATCGCACGTTGTGGGAACCCGGGGAGAGTGCCCGGCATTTGCAAGTTCGGGAATTGGGCGTGATTCCATCGGCCCGAACCCATTCTGTCCGTCAGCTTCTAGCAAGCGGGACTGACAAGCTGAAGCATCGCAAGCCGCGAACCATTGGACAGGAAATTTCATCGCCTCCGAAAGACGAGGGGGGGGAAGCCAGGGCTGCCGCAGCGGCCCAGGCGCACCAGCCTCTTGAGCTCGCGACCTGGACAGGAACGCCACGGGATATTTCGGACGCCTTCTCTGCCACAATGAATTCGCTCCTGTTCACAAACGGGGCGGGAGTGAAAACGAGGGTAGTCGTCCTCACAAGTCCGGAATCGGGGGACGGGAAAACCACCGTGTCCACGAACTTAGCGATTGCGCTGGCAAATATCAATCGGCGCGTCGTGTTGATAGACGGCGATCTGCGTCAACCTCGGCTGCATGAACTGTTTGGCTTGGATCCGACCGGCGGGTTGTCCGATCTACTTGAAGGCAGCGAGCCAATCGATGATGTCCCATTGTTGAACCTGGTCCGTCAGACTAAAATTAAGAATTTGTTCGTACTTCCCACCAGAGCCGTTAAACGCGACATCGGAGCCAAGCTGCATTCCCAGCGCTTACAGCGGTTGCTACTTCGACTTCGGCGTGAGTTCGACTATATCCTCATTGACACACCGCCGATGATGTATCTTTCCGATGCACGGGTGCTTGGATGGTTAGCGGAAGGCGTACTCCTGATATTCCGTTCGGGGAAAACCAGCCGCGATAGCGCTTTGAGCATGCAGCAATGCCTCGCTCAGGATGGAATCTGTGTTTTAGGTACAGTGTTGAACGATTGGGATCCACGAAAAAGCCAAAATAATGGAACCTATAACAAATATCTTCGGAGTTACGCAGCGGCCGGGGATTAGGTGGGTACCAAGTCACAGGTAGTGCCCACGGAGGCCGTTGATGGTGTAAGCGTGGGTTCCGTCAAGCGCTCTATTCTCGGGCCGCTTTTGTCGGGAATGTCCGCCTTAGGCGTAGCGCTGACAATTGAGCGCGGAGCCAGTTTTATCTCAAATGTGCTAGCGGCGCGTCTGGGCGGGGCTACAGTTTTTGGAACTTATTCCCTGGTCCAGACAACGGCAATGAATGTGGCCAGTTATGCCGGCGCAGGCATCGGTACGACAGCTAGCCGCTTCGCCGGCCAGCACTCGCGTGGCAAAAGGGGCTATGCGGAATTAATCCGCATACTTCTGCTTGTGAGTTTAACTTCGGCTGCGATCGCCGGAATCATTCTTTGGGTCGGCGCGAATCCGCTGGCGCGCCTGCTTCTTCAAAATTCGAGTTTGACTCCCGCGCTGAAGGTGGGAGCGGTTTCCGCAGTGGCGTTCGTTTTATTAGAATGCTGCCGGGGCCTGCTGATCGGACAGCGCCGGTTCGGACTCTTAGTCACATTATCGGTCACAGTAGGGGGTGGCCTTCTGCTGGTCGTGCCCTCAACTGCGCGGCACGGAGCTATCCCTATGATCGCCGGGCAAGCCGCGGCAGTGCTCGCCGCAGTCGTTGCGGTGGCATTTTTAACACATTATGTTAGAAACAAGCATACATTGGATACGGGCGAGGCGGCGAGCCTTTCGGTGTGGACCGTCTGGCGATTCGGACTCGTTCAATTGGCGAGCGTGGTGGGGCTCAATGCGGCGGGATGGTGGACCGCCTCGCTTGTCGCCCGCGCTGACACGTCCTTAACTGGCATGGCGTTTTATTCCATCGCCACGCAATTGCGTAACATGTCGGCACTGGCGCCGAGTTTGATCGCTCAAAGCAGCTTTGCGTTATTTACAGAAGAGGGAGCTGAGCCGTTCGGCGGCAGCAGTCGCGTCGTGCTGGTAAGTACCAGCATTGCCACCCTGCTTGCGAGCGTCTGCGCGGGACTGCTGATCATAATGTTGCCTTGGACGCTGACCCGTTTATACGGGGCTGTTTACTCCGGCGCGGAGCTTCCGGCCGCACTTGCGATTACCACCGGGGTGATTCACATGGGAACGTCTCCCGCCGCCGCCCGGCTCCTTATACGGTCGGTACACGATTCCGGCGTTATCAACGCGGTATGGTCGGTTCTTGTGATCGTTCTAGGCTGGTTTTTAATTCCGGGACACGGCGCGCTCGCGGCCGTTCAGACACTATTGGCGGCTCACGCCGTATCCGCCTTTCTGGTTTTCATAAGGCTCCGGCGCTTTGAGGAGGCGCCGAACGGCTTGGGCTTTCTGTTGCTGCTAAACGTTCTGGCGGCTCTGGCTTTATCCGGGCTGGCCTATATGCGTTTTTTTAACCCTGGGCATATGCTTTTGTTTGGTGGCGCGATACTAGCGGTGCTTGGCTTAATTGCATGGATTATTGTTTGGTATGGACAGAAGAACGGGATTCTGCCGACTGGCTTAAACTACACTGTAGGGCACGCCATCCGCGCGTCTTGGTATTCCTTCAAGGCAATCCTGTAGATTTGGATTTTTAGCCCCCGTATGGTCAGGGTAGTGCCCATCCGAGCATGAATATTCTTTCCTATGTGCATCTGCGGAATATTTACGGCTCAACCGGAGCCGGGCGTGTTGCGCGTCAGCTCACCGAGCATCTAGCTCGCGAGGAGGATGTGAACCTTCGCATTCTAGGCGATTCCAAGGATCATGCGACGGTTGTACCGCGAGTCGGTTTGCCCTGGACCCAGTTCTCTTATCATTTGTTCTCGGCCGATACATCAGCGCAACAGGCGCGCTGGCTATGCACGGGGCGGCCGCGCGCAGAACGGTATTGGCCGGAAGCGGACATAGTGCATTGCACGACGGAAGCCTATGTTCCAACTTTGAAATCGAGGCTAGTTGTGACATTACATGATGCCGCCTATTTCGAGAGAGATGCCCATAGAAAAAGTCTGGGCATGATTAAGCAGCGGCTCAAGTGGAGCCTCTTGTATTCGATGCTGGCTCGCAGAGCGGATCTGTTTCACACGGTTTCTTCTTTCTCGGCCGAACGGCTCGGGACGTTTTTTCCTGAAATCCGGTCTCGTCTCCGCGTCGTTCATAATGCAGCACCGCCGCGGTTTTCAAATCCCGTTAGCAATCAAGGAGAGGAGTTCATCCGGCAGGCGGGCCTGAGCTCACGAACTTTCGTGCTGCTGCCCGGAGGTCTTCATTATCGTAAGAATGCGCCCCTTGTCCTTGATGCCTGGCCGTTGCTCCGGGAAAAATACCCGAACCTCTTGCTGGTCATCGCGGGACACTGCGATCCCTATTTCGAGCAGTGCGCTCGCTCGTTGGGCGCAGGTTCCATGGTGTTTACCGGGTTTGTGGGGGACGAAGCTTTATGTTCTCTCTACTACCATGCCCACGCCGTTTGGTTTCCCAGTCGTTACGAGGGCTTCGGAATCCCCATTCTGGAGGCCATGGCCTGTGGAACGCCCGTGGTGGCCTGTAATTGCGCTTCCATTCCGGAGGTGGCCGGATCCGCGGCGGTGTTAGTTCCGCCGGATGTGCCGACCGCTCATGTTGAGGCTCTGGATACCTTACTTCGCCATAAGGCGATCCGGGAACAGTATGCCAAACTCGGAAAGCAGCGATGCCAACAATTCACATGGCCGATTGCTTCCGCGAAAATGCGGCAACACTTTCTAGAACTGGTCTGAGCGCCGCTAATTAGAGCTGTTCGACCTGGACTTGTCACACAATAATGGCCGCGAAAACAGTCGTCGTTCACCGGGGTGCGCGAGACGGATATCACGTCGCGCGAGCGCTGGAAGAAGCTGGCCTGCTGGAGGCCTTGGTCACCGATTTGTACTGGCCGGGTGACCACGGATGGGCTCGTTTTGCGGAAAGGTGTAGTCCATCCGCGGTGGTTAAAGCGCTTCGGAAACGATATTCGGACGGGCTCCCCGCGCGGCACGTTAAGACCTGTGCGTTTAGCGGAGTAGGTTCGTTCGGTATTGGTAAGTTGAGGTGGACGCCGTTTGAGTGGCAGCGCCGGGCGATTCGATGGTCGGATAAATGCCTTGGCGAGTACGCCGGCCGACTGGCCGGCCGGCGGGGTGCGGCGCTCGTAAGCTACAGCTATTACGCTTATAATGCTTTCTCTTCCGTGCATGGCAATCAGCCTCGCATTCTCTTTCAAGTGCATCCACATCCGGGCCGCGTGCGGGAGATATTGGAACAGGAGCGGGTAGCTTATCCGGAATGCGCATCTTCCTTGGATAAAGAATGGGAACTCGCCCTGCCGCCAGAGGATTTCGAACGGCTTGTCCAGGAAAGCGGGATGGCGGATCACTGGATTGCGGCGTCTTCGTTTACGCGGCAAACGCTGGTGGAAAGCGGCGTTGCCGGGGAACGCATCTCGGTTATCCCGTATGGAGTTGACTTAAACCACTTTTGCCCCGATTTTCAGGCCCGAACGGCGCGGCCGAACAACCACAAGCTTCGCCTGCTTTTTGTTGGCACTATTACTCAGAGGAAGGGTATTAAGTATCTGCTCGAAGCAATACGCCGTTTCCATCCGGCTGATCTCGAACTGATTGTTTGCGGAAGAACAGTGGACTCCTTGGACCTGTTCCAGCCTTTCAAAGACCACGTTCAGGTACGGCCGTTTGTAAATGCGCAGGAGTTGCTCGCGGCCTACCAATCCGCTGATGCATTTGTGTTTCCTTCCCTTGCCGAAGGATTTGGCCATGTGCTACTGGAGGCCATGGCGTCCGGGCTGCCCATTGTGAGTACCACGAGAACTGCCGCTCCCGATCTTATTCGCTCAGGCCAGGAAGGTTTTATCTTGGGGCCCGGGGATGCCGGCGCGTTAGCGGAGCGGATTGACTGGATGATGAGTCACCGGCGAGACCTCCGCAATATGGGCCAAGCTGCGCGGCAAACGGCGGAGCACTTCACCTGGGCTCGATTCCGCCAGCGGGTGGCGGAAGTTGTCGGACCTATTACAGCCGGTTCCGCACGCTAATGTTTGAATTTTTACTTTGGGCGACGATGGCCACAATCGCGGCGAGCATGATCTATGCCTACGCCGGCAGCCGCGACGTCTTTCATCCATTAATGTTCCTCGGGCCCATGCTGATGTTCTTATACGGATGGATGCCGATGAAACTCAGCCGTGCCGGCGGGCTGGACGGATTTTTCCAGCCCGATCAACTATTCAGTGTTCAGTGCTGGAATCTTCTCGGGGTAGCGTGTCTGATACAAGGTTGTTTAACCGGCGGCTGTCGCGTAAAGCAAACCGAAATTGCCCCTAATTTGGGCGCTTCCGCCGCGCGCATCCTCCTCAACGGAGGCATGGTAATCGGTTTTGTGGGATTGGCGGCCTGGATGATCAGTATCGTTAATGTGGGTGGCTTTCATGAGGCGTTCAGCCGTCCTTACAGCGGCGGCTGGGACGACAGTGGGTATATTCGCGATGGATCGCTACTGATATTTCCGGGTTTTCTGTTGATACTGACGGCCGTTCTGCAGTGGCGTATCCAAGTCAGTTATTTGATCGTGCTAGCCGGCCTGATTGGACCGTGGATAGCTCAGGCGGTGCTTACCTCACGGCGTGGGCCGACATTCATGATCGGCATCGTTATAGCTACCGGCTATTACATGAATCGCCGCAGGCGCCCGCGCTTAGTGGTCGCCGCTTCCGCCGGGCTCGCGTTAGGTTTATTAATGCTCTTCCTGGTTTCAAACCGGGGGAGCATCTATCTGGGGTCCGAGGGGGAACTTACAACCGATATTACAACTATCGTTGAGAAACCGGACGCCGGAAATGAATATATCTATGGCGCGGGGTCTATTCTAAGCGCGGAGCAGCGTGAACACTTCTACTGGGGCCGCCGCTACCTCGCCGAAATTTTTGTGCGGCCAATTCCGAGCGCCGTCTGGCCCAACAAGTACGAGGATGTCGGGCTACCGGAGTTGATGCACAACTCCGGAACCGGAGAAGGCTTTTCCGAAACATTGGGATGGAACGGAGCCGAGGGATCCGCGCCGGGACTCATCGCGGATCTGTGGATTGAATTCCGCTGGGGTAGTTTCATCGCGCTGTGGTCTATTGGGTTTTCGTACGCGGGAGTGTGGCGGAGGACGTACTCACATGGGGGACCTTGGGTAACTCAGTACATTGTCATGGCCGCTTTGTCCGTTTACATGGTTATGCAAACGATGGAAGCCGTAATCTTCCGGCTTCTGCTGCTCTCGGTTCCAATTTGGATCGTATGGATCCGGGCTCGACGGGCGCAAGATAAAGACGACGCCGAGCTTGCCGGCCTGATGCTTCCGGACTTATCGCCTTTCGCAACCGTAGGCCGTTCGCCCTGGTCAACCCCGGCTTAATGCCGCTCAAAATCAACTCTGTTCGCTTGGCTGTCATCTGGATCGACTGGTACTCGTATCATGTCGCGCGTTTCCGCGCCTTATCGAGTTCGCGCTTTCTGTCCGGAAAAGTGGCGGGAATTGAACTCGTTGGCGGCGAAGGCGTGCATCGAGGTCTCGTGTTCCGCACCGATGAAAGAAATGGGTTGGCTGTCTCAACTCTTTTGCCCGACGCCTCCTGGACAAATGCCAGGCAACTGGAACTTGCAGTGCTGGTATGGCATAAACTGGACCATCTTAATCCCGAGGCTGTGCTGATCCCGGGCTACTATACGCTCCCCGCCCTGGCTGCCGCCTTTTGGAGCAAGCTACACGGCCGAAAGGCTGTTCTGATGACTGAAAGCACACGCGAAGATCATGCGCGAGCGGGATGGAAGGAAGCAGTGAAGCGGTTACTTGTTTCCACTCTGTTCGATGCGGCTATTACCGGCGGTAAGAGACATCTGTCGTACGCGCGTAGCCTCGGCTTCCGAGACGATCAACTGGCTCTGTTTTACGACGTTGTCGATAATTCTTACTTTGAACAACAAGCCGCTGAGCGCAGGCAAATAGGGCGGGATCCTGAAATGGGTTTGCCCGGACGCTACTTTTTGTATGTCGGTAGACTCGCGCCGGAGAAGAATCTGGAAACGCTGATTCGCTCCTTCAAAAGGTTCCGCGACCAGGGCGGCCAATGGTCGCTGGTGATGGTGGGGGACGGCCCGCTCTCGGATCGCCTTCACGAACAGATTGAACAGGCGGGGTTGTCCAATACGGTCTATTTCACTGGATTGAAGACCACTCATGAATTGGCGCCCTACTACGCCTTCGCGAACTGCTTTGTGCTGCCAAGTTGGCGTGAACCTTGGGGGTTGGTTGTCAATGAGGCCATGGCCTCAGGGTTGCCCGTGATCGTGTCCTCCCAATGCGGCTGTGCCGATGATCTGGTCCAGGATGGACGAAATGGATTTCGGTTCGATGCCGGCAATGAGGTGGAGTTAAGCGATTGCATGTTGCGCTTGGAGCGCTCAGACGAGAATCAGCAGCAATGCATGGCCCGTGCGTCGCAAGAGCTGATCGCGCATTATTCGCTAGAACATTGGGCAGAGGAGGTTGCACGTGTCATTGTCACTCATGAACCCATCTCCGGTCGAAGCGCCGCCTAAGCTCGCAGTCTCATCTTGGTTACAGGTCATATCACATCTCGACCCTTCTTACGGAGGGATTGCCGCGTCCTTGCCACCGCTGTGCCGGGTCATGCGCGATACGGGTTGGGGTTCGCCCATTATTGGATTCTGCGACTCCGCTGAACTACGACAGAAGCACCTGGCCGGCCATCACGTTACTTGCGTTTCGCCGGGTAGATTGCGCTGGATGTTGCGATCCCAAAGCCGCCGTAAACTTGCGATTGAAATCGATAAGGTGGATGGGGTCCACATCCACGGTCTGTGGGAAATGCACTGCGCGGCAGCCGCGCGTGTCGCACACAAGCGTAAACGCCCGTATATGATTTCCGCCCATGGAATGCTTGAACGCTGGGCGTTGCAGAACAAGAAGATGAAAAAGGCGTTTTACGCCACACTCATTGAAACCAAGAGCCTGCATAATGCCGCTTGCCTGCGTGCGCTTACGCATACCGAGGTTGGAGACTACAGGCGAATTGGTCTCAAAAATCCTATAGCTGTTGTTCCCAATGGAGTCGAGATACCATCCTCCGTAAATCGTGATCTCTTTCTGGATGCCTATCCGGGTCTAGCCGCGAAAAGAATCGTTCTATTTCTTGGGCGTTTACACCACAAAAAGGGCCTGGACAACCTTATCAACGCGTGGCTTCCAACCGTCAAAAAACACGACGGCGCCCATCTGGTTATCGCAGGACCGGACTTTGAAAACACGCGCGCCAAGCTGGAGACTCTGATTGAGAAGGCTGACATTCGTGAACATGTTACGTTTACGGGAATGCTCGCCGGCGCTCATAAATGGAGCGCTTTAGCCGCGGCGCAAGCCTTCATACTACCTTCGTACTCGGAAGGTTTTAGCATGGCGGTGCTCGAAGCGCTTGGAATGCGCGTGCCGGTTATCGTCACGAAAAATTGCAACATCCCGCAAGTCGCCCAGCAGGGTTGCGGCTGGGTGATTGAACCGAATCAGGGCTCAATCGAACATGCATTAAACGAGTTCTTCCGTCTTCCCCACGCCGAAGCGTCCGCTATGGGAGCGCGGGGTAAACGAATGATTGACCGTCACTATCAATGGGCGGTTATTGGCGCTCAGATGGCTGAAGTTTATACTTGGATGCTCGGCGGGAATAAACCAAGTTCCGTTGAACTGATGTGATCCGGGTTAAGCGTGACGACGGTAGATCTTTCTAAATATGAGAACCGCTGGTATAAACCCGGACGTCCGGCTTACCTGCAAGCCGCCTGGTTCTTTGTCGGGCTCCCGGTGTTGCGTTGTCCTTTGTTACCCCTATCGAAGGTGCGCCGAAGTCTGCTCCGGCTATTTGGCGCAGAGATAGCGGAAGGCGTGATCATCAAGCCTGGAGTTCGCGTTAAGTACCCTTGGCGACTGAAGGTCGGAAGCCATTGTTGGATCGGAGAGGATTGTTGGATCGACAACCTGGATCAGGTGACGCTCGGCGACAACGTGTGCATTTCCCAGGGAGCTTATCTTTGTACCGGGAATCACGATTGGTCCGATCCTGGCTTTGGGTTACTTCTCGGGCCGATTGAAATTGAGGCTGGAGCGTGGGTGGGTGCCCGGGCGATGATTGCACCGGGAGTGACGGTGGGGCAATGCGCCGTACTCTCCGGTGGGAGCGTGGCGACCAAGGACATCCCCGCCTATGAGGTGCATGCCGGGAACCCGGCACATTTCATCCGGCTACGTGTATTGCGCAATGTGGTTGGGCCGGTGGGCGGCGCACAAGACGATATACAAGATCTGCGGTTGGTCCCCACGAACCGCAAATCGCGGACATGAAGCACATGCGAGTTCTCTTGATTAATCAGTTCTTCTGGCCGGACGCTGCTCCCACCAGCCAATTATTAACGGACGTTTCCAGAGCGCTTGCCAAGCAGGGGCATGACGTTGCCGTACTGTGCAGCCAAGGTCTGTATGCGGCTAGTGAGAGCACCGAGCAGCCCCCGCCAGTAACGGTGCATCGTATTCCGGGTTCCCAATTCGGCTCTGGAAAACTCTCTCGCGCAGCGTCCTATATAACCTTTCTCGCTGGAGCACTGTGGAAGGGAGCGACCATCGAGCGCGCGGATGTGGTGATAACTTTAACTACGCCTCCGATGTTGCCGTTCCTGGGCACTCTGCTCCGAAAGTTACGACATCGCAGGCATTTTATTTGGGAGATGGATCTTTTCCCGGATGCACTGGTGGACGCGGGCATGTTGCCGCCAACTTCTTTCGTCCTGCGCGTGCTTGGCGCAATTGCGGATTATTCTCGAAAGCGCTCCGACGGGGTGATCGCTCTAGGCGAATGCATGCGGCAGCGGTTACTCGCCCGCGGCATTCCGTCTCACAAAATCCACGTTGCCGAAAATTGGTCCGACGGTACGCTTATTTATCCTCTGCTGCGCGGCGACGATGGGCAGCTTACGATTCTGTATTCCGGCAACCTCGGCCTGCTCCACGATACGGAGACGATCCTTTCCTGCATAAATAAGTTGCGCCATAACAAGCGCTTCCGTTTCCTTTTCGCCGGTGGAGGCGCGCGCCGCAAGGGATTGAAAGACGCGTGCGCGCGAAACGGACTCGAGAACGTCTCGTTTCTTCCTTACGGCAGCCGCGATGACATGGCTGTAAATCTCGCACAGGGTGATCTCGGCTTAGTTACCCAACTGGACTCCTGCTGCGGGACTGTGGTGCCAAGCAAAGTCTATGGAATAATGGCCGCCGGACGGCCTTTACTTTTCATCGGGCCTCGAGACGCAACGCCGAGCAGGATCATTCAGCGATTTCAGTGCGGATGGCAGATAGACTGCGGAGATACCCAGGGTCTTTTGGACCTGCTGAATGAGCTAGCGCTAAATCCGACAATGCACCGTGTTGCAGGTTCCCGGGCAAGGCAGGCGTTTTTGGCGCATTACGACTTGCATCGAGGTGTCGCACGCATTTGCGGCATCATCGGGGCTGATATATTGCCGCGGCGCAAAGCCGATTCGCACTCCGATTCCAATCGTTTTTCAGTTTTGGGCAAGGCACCTTCATGAGCGCACTAATTATCGTTGGCATCTGCTCGCTACTCGTATCGCTAATCCTTACCCCCTTTTTCCGGGATCTATTCGGCTTTTTGGATCTTGTGGATGTCCCGGATAATCATCGGAAGCTGCATGGACGCCCGATTCCGCGGATCGGGGGAATCCCTGTAGCTATCAGCTACTTTGTGATCCTCGCCATCGTGCTCGTGATCGCGTCGCTATGGAAAGGCATATTCAAACAAAACGACCCGAGTATTTTGTTGCTGATACGCCTGATTCCAGCAGCGATGATCGTATTCGCCACGGGTCTGATCGATGACTTCCGGGGATTGTCACCGTCGAAGAAGATTGCCGGCCAATTCATCGGCGCGGCTTGGGCCTGCTGGGCGGGCATCCACTTGGGTCCGGTTTCCGCGCCCCCATTACCTCAGTGGTGGATCTATCCACTGACTGTCTTTTGGCTCGTATTCTGCATGAATGCCTTCAACTTGATTGACGGGTTGGACGGTTTAGCGTCGGGCGTGGCGCTCATGGCGGCAATCGGTACACTTATTGCCGCGTTGATTCAGCATAACCCGGCTCTGGCCCTCGCCATTGTACCGTTAGTTGGCGGATTATTGGGCTTTTTGTATTACAACAGGAACCCAGCGTCGATTTTTCTGGGGGACGGGGGGAGCCTGCTTGTCGGGTTCCTGCTGGGCTGCTATGGCCTCCTTTGGAACCAAGGCACGTCAACAGGGCTAGGCTTGATGGCACCGCTCGTCGCAATGGCTTTCCCCACCATAGAAGTAGCGGTCTCCGTGATGCGCCGCTTCCTGCGACAGCAGCCCATTTTTGATGCAGACCGAAACCACATCCATCACCGCTTGCTCTCTCTGGGACTAACACAACGAGCGGCGGCTCTGGTTCTCTGCGGTGTCTCCGGGTTGGCCGCAGCTCTCGCCGTGCTACAAACGGTGGTTCATCCGCGAGCCGGAACTGTCCTGTTATTGCTTTTCTGCTCCCTCGCTTACTTGGGCTTGCGGCAATTGAAGTACGTTGAATTCGGCGTGTTCAGGAGGTTTTTAGTTGAAGGTGAAATTCGAGTTCTTCTTCGGCTAAAGATTTGCGTGAAAGAGGCACAACAAGCGATAGCTCGGGCGACCGACATCGGAGAATGCTGGGAGGCCTTGGCGCACGCATGCCAGACGGCCGGCTTCACTTATGTATGCTTGAACGCTGGGGGCAGCACCTTCGAACAGGAGTTGCGCCCTGGCGCAAGGAAACAATCGCGGCAGCTGGCCATTTCGCTAATGCCATCAGGCTCCGTTATCTTCTGCCTGGAAGGGGTTAACCCGCTGGCCAGTTCCATCTTGCTGCCGTTGATTGACGCTGTCGAGGCCAAACTCCAAATAATCTGGCATGCAGAGCAAGGCGGGGCCAGCAGCACTGTAAGCCATATGAAACCGCAAACTGCTGGGGCCGGCTAAGCACACTTTGAGACACAAATACCAGCAATGAGCAGCATCGGCCCTCTTCGCGACAGCTATGATGTGATCGTCGTGGGCGGCGGCTTTTACGGCTGTTGCGTGGCGCTCGCAACAGCCCAGCAGGACCGGCGCGTTCTCCTTCTTGAGAGAGCGGGCGATCTGCTGACCCGGGCTTCATACGTCAATCAGGCGCGTATCCATAACGGGTACCACTATCCGCGCAGCCTCCTCACTGCATTGCGTTCGGCCGCCAATTTTCCTCAATTCAAGTCCGATTTTGAAGAGTGCGTTGACGACTCTTTTTTACAGATCTATGCAATTGCCCGGAGCACTTCGAAGGTGAATGCTTATCAGTTCCGAAAGTTCTGTGAACATGTGCGTATTCCGCTGCGCCGGCCTCCCACACACATCGCCCGGTTGTTTAATCCGGCCCTGATTGAAGAGGTATTCTGCACTGAAGAATGCGCCTTTGACGCTGTAAAGCTCCGCTTTAGACTCGAAAAAGAGCTGCGCGCCCGTGACGTCGAAATTCGGTTTGGCTGCGAGGTGGACCATGTGGCCCCCGGTGTGGGCAGTAGCGTAAGGGTGAAACTTGAGCATGGAGCAGAGATTACAGGCGGGGAGATTTTCAATTGCACCTATTCGCGGATGAATGAATCACTGGTTCGATCGAACTTACACCCGTTGCCTCTAAAGCACGAAATCGCAGAGATGGCGATAATCCGCGTCCCCCCACCGCTCTCGCGAGTCGGGATAACAGTTATGGATGGCCCATTCTTTTCAATGATGCCGTTCCCGGCTCTCGGACTGCATAGCCTCTCTCACGTTCATTACACGCCCCACGAGCATTGGGATGATCGCGGCGGCCTGCGCCAGATGTCCCAGACGTTCTCATTTGAGTCTAAATTTAAATTCATGGTCAAGGACAGCCAGCGTTACGTGCCCAGTTTAAGCGAGGTGGAACATGTCAGGTCGTTATTCGAAATTAAGACGGTTCTGATGCAAAACGAGATCGACGACGGACGGCCGATTCTATGCCGCCGGGACTACGGATTCAAAAATCACTCCGTTATATTGGGTGGAAAACTTGACAACATTTATGATGTTCTACAGGCGATCGGAGTCGGAGAGCTAATGTCGAGGTCAACCAATGAATCATTCTGCTGAGTCGGCCCTGAATTCCCTAAATGCCTTGAAGGATCAGCTTGCGGAGCGAAATGGCGACATACTCGTGTCCATCACCGCGGTTATAGCTGAGGACATCAGCGATCTGGAGCAACGGATACAAAGGACCATGGATATCCTGGCCCAGCAGTACCGATATTACGAATTTCTTGTAGTCGATAGCGGCTGTGTCCCAGGCGTGAGTGCACGCATTGAAGCCCTACAGCGCTCCTTGCCGAATGTCCGATTCATGCGGCTGTCTCGCAGATACGGAAGAGAAGTTGCAATGACCGCGGCTCTGGATCACTGCATTGGCGACTATGTCGTATTGATGGATCTCGGATCCGATCCTCCGGAACAAATTCCCGCCTTGATCTCTAAAGCACTCAGTGGGTACGATGCCGTTATCGCGGAGCCAAGCCGCACAGCAGAGTCATTCATGGAGCGTTTGATTACCCGCGCATTTTATGGTGCTGCCAGCCGTGTGCTCGGATTTCAACTCCGGCCGGAAGAGTCCTGCTATCGCGTACTCAGTCGGCGCATCGTCAACTCTATGGTCAGAATCAAGAGCAAAAACCGATATCTAAGCTGGTTGAGCGCATCGGTGGGCTATCGACAAAGCTCTATCCATTACGAGCCAGCAAACGTTCCCTCGAAAGCGCGCGCGCGCAACCTGTTGCGCCGGATGTTTACGGCCATCAGTATTGTGGTCTCCAACAGTGCCGCGCCACTCCGCTTTGCGTCTCTGCTGGGTATCCTCGCTAGCTTCGCTAATTTGATTTATCTTTTTTATATCTTTGCTGTGACATTAGTCAAGCACCGCATAGCTGAAGGATGGATAACTACATCGCTTACACAGACGACGATGTTCCTCCTTCTCTTCCTGATCATCTCTATCCTGGCTGAGTACACGGCGCGCATTCTCGACGAGACTAAGGATCAACCTTTATATTTCGTCGAATACGAAACCAACAGTAGCGTGGCAACTCCAGCCCCGGACCGTCTGAACGTTGTCTAAAGCGCTCGAGGCGCAAGGGATACATTGCGAATTGAACGCTGACGTCCTATCGACGCGCTCCATCGAAATTCAATAATGTCGACAGCTGAAATCGGTATCCCTGCCACGGAGCAGGTTCAGCCCGGAAAGCTCCACCGCCGTGCGCATTCGGCGACGGTTAGCATTGCGGCTCTGGTGCTGGTCTGTGCCTTCTGCAGTGCCCTGCGCTTCGGGAAACTCGACAGCTTTTGGGGTGATTCGTCCCGCTGGATATTCGAATGCTATCGCGCGGCATCGGGAGAAATTCCGTACCGCGATTTTGCCTGGCAATATCCGCCGCTTGCCATTGCTGTGCTAGGAATGGCAATACGCGTTTTCGGGGCATCCTACATAACTGTTCAGCTATGCCTCGATGTAATCAGCACGGCGGTGGTGCTTCTGACTTGGGATACTGCCCGCCGTCTACTTCCGCGCCCTCTTCCGATCCTTATCGCATTTACGTTGGCGTGCGCGGGCGCGACAAACACCGGCAATTTCGCATTATTTTCGCTTCAGGTCTATACGCCCGCCATCCCCTTGGGCATGGTGGGGATGCTGCTCGTATTGCGGGAATCCTTCGCGTACCTGCGAAGCGGCGTTTTCGATACTCGCGCCAGGTTCTGGATGGTAACAGGAGCCACGATCGGGCTGCTTACTAAGCCGGAGTTTATACTCGGCGTGGCAGGCGCCCTCGCGGCTACAGCCGTCGTCGATCGGATGATGTGGTTCGCTAATCGGCCGTTCAGGGATTGGCTGGTGCACTACGGTCTACTGATCTCATTTTGTTGTGCGCCGGCTTTGCTCTGCTACTTTGTCGTCCAGGTTGTTACAGGGCCCGCTAATCTAATCGCAGGTATAGCCGGATATGGGATTGCGACGCTTAGTTGCCCGTGGTGGCCCACCGGCTTAGGTCTGTTCGGCGGAGCGGTGGCTCTGGGTCACGCCGGCATCGTTGTGGCCGCCTTATCGGCAACTCGCGCCGCGAATCTAGGTCTTAGCAAGAGACATCAGTTCTTACTTTTCCTGGGAGCCGCTGCCGGGTTGATCGCGACGATCTTTTATCTGCCATACTGCGCTCGTGAAATCCCGGTTCTTCAAGGCCACCTGACGGCGGCAAAAATTCTGGGCTTCTTTCTCTCGACCGGGACCGTGCTGCTGCCTGTCATGTGGACGTCAATCGTTCTCTGGATGGTGCTGGCTGTGGGTGTGGTGCGTAATTTCTGGACCAGGTCGCAATGGCAGTATCACACGGCTGTGCTTTTCGTAGCTCTTACATCGGCTCTCGTGATGTCCCTGCGGAGCTTATTCGGAGGTACGATGAGCCAGCTTACGGCAGTGACCGTCGCCGCCTATCCGATCTGGTTCATAGTGGGACCCTACTTATTGATGCTGGTTATACAATACAAACCCGTCCTAGGCGCGCCAACCTGGGTGCCGGCGGGTGGCACTGTGCCTTTGACGCTGCTGGTTTTGTTGGGCGGTTACGATCTGCTGCGGGCGGGTACCGGATTCGTCGCTGAAAGGAAGAGTCATTATGTCCGCCTGGACACCCAAGCGGGTCCGATCAAGATACAGGACGGGATGGGTCCGCAAATCTATTCCTATGTCCTTTCTCATACCGCGGAGAACGAACCTGTGTTGGACGTTGCGCTCGGGGGAGGAATCAATTTCGCTGCCCATCGCCGCAGTCCAATTTTTTCGACGCAGTTTACCGCGCTGGCGCCGGCGCAGCGATATCTTGCCACCGACTTGGAGCGTATCGAGAATGCGACGCCGCGCTACGTAATTGCCAATCAGGGTAGCGATTTCCAGGCTACATACGGATTGTGTCTTCACACGGGGTGCACGTTCCCCTCGATCGTGTGGCGTTCATCGCGTTTGGCGTGCGACACCGCGCAAACTTTTCCTGTGCTCGACTATATTCGAACACACTATCAGCCCACCGCCAAATTTGGGGATAAGGTTATCTATGCGCGCCAGTGAAATGGAGTTACCAAGTCGTCTTCGGTGGACCCAGCAAGGTAAGCTGCCCTGCTTAGACGGAGGTTCGTCGAGACGGATCAACGTATTAGCAGAGGTTCGCATCCATAGGTTCAGGGAGCGGAACCTATGACCTGGCACGTGCTGGATGCCTCGAGTATATGGATGAAGGAGTTCTCTTCGGCCTTGAGCGCCCTGGAGCCAACTCTGGCATGGGTTCCCCATATGAGCAGCATCGGTTGTATACAAAACTGGGAGCGCGATGAAGTTCTTCAAGACCCCCCGGTGCGGCTGGCCCATTTCCCGCTTCAACGCGGGTATGCCCGGTTCCCGATCTCGTTACTCTCCCGGCTCGGTTCTCGCCAGAGTGACCGGCTGGCAAGGAAACATCCGGATGTGGACTCGTCGCCACTGGTCTGCACGACGCCGTTTTATGCGCCAGTGGCCGAACAATGGAGTGGTCCGGTTATCTACTATCTTACGGACTTAACGATTCGCTATGCGAAAGTCAATCCCGCTCAGGTCCGGTCACTGGATATTAGAATGTGCAGGGCCGCCGATCTGGTTTGCCCCAACTCAACCCGGATTGCCTCCTATCTGGAGTCGGAAGCGGGATGTTCGCCCGCAAAGGTCAGAGTGATCCCGAATGCAACACGCGCGGAGAACCTGCTGCCGAAGCCTATGTGGAATCCAGGCAACCTACCCGAAGATATATCCGATCTGCCGCGCCCTATCGCTGGGATAATAGGCAACCTCTCCGGCAACATGGACTGGGAGCTGCTCAACGAGGCGATGGATCGAACGGGTTGGCTGAGCTGGGTGTTGGTGGGGCCCACGGATATGCCCATCGCGGAACGAGAGCAGAGCAGAATGCGTAAGCTGGTAATGGCTAGGGGAGGCCGCATCCGGTTTACCGGCAGTAAGCATTACGGCGCGTTACGCGATTACGCGCGATCGTTTGATGTCGCTATTCTTCCTTATACAAAAAAAGAGCCAACTTACTCCGGCAGTTCCACCAGATTTTATGAGCACTTGGCCGCCGGCAGACCCATGCTCGCAACGCGTGGCTTTGAGGAGCTCCTTCACAAAGAACCTTTGCTACGGCTTGTAAATGATGCCGGGCATCTGGCGCGCGAGTTGGAGCAGCTGCGCTCCAAAGGTTTTCAGGATGAATTCGAAGAGTTACGTTGGATCAGTAGTAAACAAGAGACCTGGAGCGCGCGGGCTGTGAGCATGAGGCAAGCCCTTTCTGAATGCTCCCGCATGAATCCGCACGCTACCGTACAAAATTCCTTCCATGTCGTCACAAACACCCAATAGCAGGCCTATTCGGGTCGCTCTGGTCCTATATCGCGACAACCTGAACGTAGGTGGCTCTCTGCGGGTGGGCGAGATGCTTGCTCACTTCCTGGACCCCCAGCAAGTCGAAGCTCATCTGCTCTTTACCTATGGGGAACCGGGCCCGGTTGCGCACCGGGCTACTGTTCCGTGCCACTTTCTCCGATCGAAAGGTCCGCAAGATGTGCGGGCCTGGTTTCGGGCCCGAGAGTTGGTGTGCAGGTTGAGCCCCGATATTTTACATTTCCACAACCCCGCGCACTGGCTGCATGGGGCACTGGCAGGCACGCGCTTCAAGAAACTAAGTCATCTACACGGACCGTTTTTCCTCTCGGATATGGGATGGTTGGACCGTCTTCTTGCAGCCAGAATGCCGGCTTTAATGGACGGACAGGTTTGTATTACGCGAGGTATGCGTAAGAAGATATTGGAATTCGGATGGGGCCGTCCGGAGCGTACTTGGACGGTCTACAACGCGGTGGATTGCCCATCCTTCTGTCAGCTTGTCCGGCGCGGTGACGCTCGAAGGATGTTTGGCCTTCCTGAAGACGCCATGATTCTTGGAATGGTATGCCGCTTAGCTTGGTATAAAGGATGCCACGATGCAATCAGGATTCTGTCCCGGTTGGAAAAGAAGTGGCATGTGGTGTTCTGCGGCGATGGGCCCATTCAGCCCGATCTGAAAAAACATGCGGAAGAACTGGGCCTGGAGGACCGTATTCATTTCACGGGCATGCTCGACGACGTGCGCGCGTGCTACGCGGCAATGGATGCTTTCCTGTTTCTGAGCCGGCTGGAGCCATTTGGCCTCGTAATCGCTGAAGCTATGGCCGCTCGGGTTCCAGTATTCGGCCTGGCCGGTGAGGGCGACTTTCGCGACCCACAATACCCATTGGTTACTCCTGAAAACTCCGTTTTTGAAGAACGCGCTTCTCCAAGCGATTATGAAATAGCCGAGGATCCCCTGGTACTGGATAAGATTGCGCAACGTATTGCGGATTTCAGTGAGAACCCCGACCGATATACCTCCATGGTGGAGCGAGCGCACAATTGGGTCAGGGAACGTTTCGACGGTCCGATTCAAGCACAGTCCATGACCAAGGTTTACACCCAGGTGCTCGGGTGGGAAGGGCATGATCACGGTGGTCCGCAAGATGGAACGGAACATTCGGCCGAACGTAAGCAGGCTGTAGCGGTGCATAGAAAGGCTTCGGCTGCCCGTCCCTAGGCATGCAAAACAGACTTACAGCTCTGCTGTTAAGTTGGTTTTTATGCGGGTTGCCGGCCGGCTCTACTGTTAAGAGTTCACGCGAGTGGCCGGTAACGGGGGGGGATCCTGGTGGAACTCGATATTCTACATTGGACCAGATCAACCGGTCGAATGTGCGAAAGCTTCGGGTCGCCTGGATTTATCATACCGGGGATAAGAGCGATGAACCGAAGACCACGATTGAATGCACGCCTATCGTAGTGGATGGGGTGATGTATGTCACCTCTCCTCGGCTGAAGTTGATCGCGCTAGACGCCTCCAGCGGCAAGCACCTCTGGACTTATGATCCGTTTCCGGCAGGCCAAGGTCCTTCCTTTCCTTGGTATAGCGCGTTCCCGCTCATCGCTGTGTTAGGCATTTCGCGGGCCGCCTCGAAAAGATGGATGAAGTGGCTGAGGCCGCTGCTGTTCCTGGGCGCCGGCGTATTTGCTCTTTTAGCATTCCACGGTATTCCAGGCGTGCTGAAAACAGAGAAACTCGACCCGTGGAGAGTGAACCGGGGCGTTGCATTCTGGAGAGAAGGCGGGGACCGGCGAATCCTGTTCGCTGCGGACCATACCCTGATTGCGCTCAAGGCCGAAACCGGTAAACCGATTCCGGAATTCGGCAGCAACGGATCGGTGGATCTCAGGCAAGGCCTGGAGCGGGAACTCGGGAAGAGCGGCTACATGGTGACTTCCCCCGGAGTGATCTATCAAAATCTAATTATCGTTGGATCGAAAACGGGAGAAGGACCGCGGCCAGAGGCGCCAGGGCACGTGCGGGCCTATGATGTTCGGACGGGCCAACGAAAATGGATTTTCCACACCATCCCGCAACCGGGGGAGTTCGGCTACGAAACATGGCCACCGGAGGCGTGGAAAACTGCGGCCGGCACCAACGATTGGGCCGGCATGACTGTGGACGAGAAACGAGGCCTTGTATTTCTGGCCATCGGGTCGCCCACGTTTGATTATTATGGCGGCGACCGCCACGGGAAAAATCTTTTCGGCGATTCCGTGGTCGCCTTAAACGCAGCCACGGGTAAACGAGTCTGGCATTTCCAGGCAGTCCATCACGACCTGTGGGACTACGATCTGCCCTGTCCGCCGATCCTGGTTACGGTTCATCATAATGGGCGTCCGGTGGACGCGGTGGCCCAGCTTACCAAAATGGGTTACGTCTTTCTGTTGGACCGGGAAACGGGAGAACCCCTCTTGCCCATCGAAGAGCGCGCGGTTCCCGCATCCGGTCTTCCCGGGGAGCAGGCTTGGCCTACTCAACCATACCCGGTGAAGCCCCCGCCATTCTCACGACATAACTTAACCGAAGCCGACCTAACGGATCTCTCGCCTAAGTCGCACGCATCGGCTCTGAGACAATTTCGGACATTGAAAGCCGGCCCTATATTTTCACCTCCTTCCAAGCAGGGAACTATCATTTTCCCAGGGTTTCATGGCGGTGCGAATTGGAGCGGCGGATCGTTTGACCCCTCAATAGGGACACTGTTCGTTAACTCCAACGAGATCCCCTACATTCTCTCCATCGTTGACTCCAAGTTGTGGCACAGGTTGAGTTATCCGTTCGACTTCACCGGCTTTCATAAGTTCCAGGACGATGAAGGTTACCCGGCTGTTAAGCCACCCTGGGGAAAGTTGAGTTCCATCGATCTGAATAAGGGCGAGATTGTCTGGCAGGTGCCTTTGGGCGAGTACAAAGAGTTGACGGCAAAGGGGGTACCGGCGACTGGAACCGAGAACTTTGGTGGATCCATTGTGACTGCGGGAGGCTTGGTCTTTATTGGTGGCACGCGAGATGAGAAATTTCGCGCTTTCGACCAAACTGCGGGAACAATTTTATGGGAAGCGCAACTAGAAGCGGGCGGATATGCGACTCCGGCCACTTATGAAGTAAACGGAAAGCAGTACGTGGCGATAGCCGCGGGTGGAGCAGGGCAACTCGAAACGAAGCCTGGAGATGCTTACGTTGCGTTTGCCCTTCCGTAAGCGGAAATGATACCCGCGTCTATTTCCGAGACATATCGTTCCCCAGTGGGTTCTGGCTGGAACCTGGAACGGATCATGCAAACCGGCGCTCTGGCCTTTCTGATCGCCTGGTCCGCCTTTTACGTCTCAAGTAGCGTTTTGGCTGCTTTTTGGTTCACTGGGTTCCCGGCCGATGGTCCTTTCACTACCTTCAATTCGCTCAGGAGGACGGCAGCGGGTCAGACCCCTGGACTTGATTTCCCGTCTTATCTTGGATTCGGAATTCCGGCCCTTCACTACCCTCTCTTTGCGCTGTTTGGAAAAACGATCAATGCGGCGGAACTATCGCGGCAGGCGATCTCGTTTCTGGTTTTTGTTCTTGCTCTCGTTAGTTTTACTTACGCAGTCACAAGGAAATTCGGCCGGGCCTTGATAGCGATGACCGGGGTGATCTTCATCCTGGAAATTCTATTTCCATTCAGCGCCGGCCCGGGTAATAGCTTGATTGGAGTGCGTTCGACCGCGCCCGTTCTGGCATTTGCGTTCCTGCAAGCAGGATTTAGCGACACGATGAAAGGAATTGGGACCGGGCTGTGCATTGCGCTAGGGCTGCTGCTCGGGTTTGAGCAAGGGATCGCGTTGACGATCGCCTTCATTGTTGTGTCGCTCGCTTGTTCGGCTTTTCAGTTCTTTCGATTCGGGGTCGGGCAACACACCGAGGCTAAGACTGCGTTGTGGCGAAATGTCCGGTTTACCGCTGTGGTTATGCTTACTGCGACCGTTAGTACGTTTGCACTGGGCGCCTTACTCTGTGGAATCGAGGGAATGTCAAAAGCTATACATTATGCTCTGGTCGAACTACCAGCGGATAAGTTCTGGTATGACGGCAGCCCCCCAAATCCATTCCTCGGTACATGGGCGGATTTACTTACGTCCCGCCATTACTGGTTACCTTTTATGCCAACTCTGGTTGGCGGAGTGTTTCTACTCTTGTTGCTTCCGAGGATAGTAAGGGGAAAGATGCGGATTTCGGCAGACTGGGAACTGCCTGTAGCGATCATGCTTTTCTACGGCATGTTATCGAGTATTTCGCTTCTTGGCATGCTGGGAAGACATTATACCTTTCCGTTATGCCGCGTGTTAATCCTGGTAACCGTGATCTGGGTTGCCCATAACATCGGCGCAATTTCGCAAGCTTTTCAAAGTGAAGGGCAGTTGCGCCGCCGGTCTCTCATCTTTGGTTCGGTATTCCTGGCCGTGTGCCTGATAGCGGCACTGCCGCTCAGTTATTTTTCCGCTCGCAACGTGAGTGCATTGGCCCGCCATATCCGCACCGCGAGACCAGCATATAGCAAGTATCTGGGCGACACCTGGAATCGCTACATGGCCGAATCGGTGCGGGTGATCGACAGCCACCGTCAGAATACCGGCCCTCTCTCGCTCTGGTCCACGTACGCCGGTTTGCTGGAAGCTCACTACGGTATTTTCCATCCTGTTGGAGACTACCTGACATTGGAAGTAGGACCAGAACGCCGGAGCCGTTATTCCACCGCTTTTCGAGAGCTGAAGCCGGAATTTGTCCAGACCATCTCTCAACGGTACTTTGACTACGAAGAGTGGCTTGAAAACGTGAATTGGCCATTTTTCGAAGATGTCGTCAATAACTACGATCCGCTCGAGGAGATTGAGCACGCGGTGCTGTGGCATCGCAAGCCGGTCGACTGGATTGCGCCAAGCCAGCAATTTGAGACGTTAACCTTGAATAAAGACTGCAATTGCGTGGTCATTCCATCCAGGAATGGATTAGACAGGATTGCTGTGGTTAAACTCAGCTATGCGGTCCGGAACCCATGGACCAAAGTTCCTCTAATTGGATTAACTCCCCGGTATCTGGTCACACCGGAGGGCTCGCCGAGGAGCATTCCGATATCCTTGCCGCCTTACAAATCCGAGATTGTTTTCCCCATTGCCTTTGAGCGGAACAGGAC
Organism: Bryobacterales bacterium; assembly: GCA_038232555.1. GTDB lineage: Bacteria > Acidobacteriota > Terriglobia > Bryobacterales > Bryobacteraceae > JBBSHP01. The sequence goes on along the minus strand of JBBSHP010000001.1, from coordinate 14,573 downwards.
CGTAACTTTGCGATTTACAACCAAGAGTCTATTGGCGGGAGCCACGTACGATGTGGATCGGGTCGAGTGGAAACGCCTTCCCTGGGAAAGATCCCAACAAACTTTGTGGCGCAATTGAATTCAGTAGGCGAATTAAAGCTGCCAATCGGCACTCGAACTCCGTTGCTCAGTATAAAATTGTTGCCAGATGTTACGCGGCTTAAAGCCGTGATCCTGGATGTCGACGGCACCCTGTATGGCCAAGCGCGGGTGCGCCGGGCCATGTTTCGGAAGCTGCTTCAACACCATTTAACCTGTCCATTGCAAGGAATCTCGACCATCCGTATTCTAAGAAGCTATCGGCGCGCACAGGAGACGCTACGCAGAAGCCCCCAGACGGATTCACAAACTGTGGGAGACCAACTTCGTCTCACGAGTGAGTGGACCGGTATGGCGCCTGAGATCGTCAATGCATATGTGACCCGGTGGATGGAGCAAGAACCGCTCCCATTTCTTCCGCTCGCCATCTATTCGGGGTTAATCGGGTTTTTGCAGGACGCTAAAAATTCTGGGATTCGACTAGCCGCCCTTTCCGATTACGATCCAACCAGGAAGATTCACGCTTTAGGACTGGAGCGGTTTTTTGAAGTGATTGCAAGCGCGCAGGATGCCGATATTCAGGTATTCAAGCCCCATCCACGTGGGCTGGAGGTGGTAATGAAACGTTTGGCCGTAGCCAAAGACGAAGTGCTGTATATAGGGGATCGGCCCGAAGTAGACGGAGTGGCTGCCGACGCGGCGGGTATATCATGCGTGATCGTAGGCCGGAAAGCAAGCAGACAAAAGCAATGGATGGGAATCTCAGGTTATAAGGAACTAGCTAATGTCTTCCGCCAGTGCTGAAGCCAGGAAAAGCGAATCAGGCGGCGAATGGAGGCCGTCCGAGACCCAACGCCCCAGTTTGCGAGCGCATTATGAGATAGCCCGCACAGATCATTGGGTGAAGAATGTATTTGTACTCCCTGGAATTGTAGTCGCTTTAAGTCTTGAGACTTCCAGATTCCCACCCGGCCTGCTACAGCGTGTTATTTTTGGCCTCTTATCGACTTGCCTGATTGCTTCGAGCAATTACGTTATCAACGAAGTGCTGGATGCGCCATTTGATCGCCTGCATCCCACCAAGTTTTCACGGCCAGTGCCTTCGGGCCGGGTCAACATTCCGCTTGCTTATGTGCAATGGATCGCGCTTATGATTGCGGGAATGGGGCTGGCATGGACGGTTTCGATTCGATTCACGGCCACGATGTTCGTACTGTGGGTGATGGGCTGCGTCTATAACATTTCGCCCGTTAGAAGCAAGGATCTGCCGTATTTGGACGTCCTGTCCGAATCTATAAACAATCCTCTACGCATGCTCGCGGGATGGTTTATCGTCACCAGCGTAATCATTCCACCAGCCTCCTTGCTGCTCAGCTATTGGATGGTTGGCTGCTACTTCATGGCTCTCAAGAGATATGCCGAATACCGGGATCTTAGGAATCCGCTTCTGGCAGCCTCTTATCGAAAATCTTTCAGTTTCTATACGGAAGAGCGCCTTTTGGCGTCCGTGATGTTCTATAGCTCCGCGGCGATGCTGTTCTTTGGGGCTTTTATCATGCGATACCGCCTGGAGTTAATCCTATCGGTCCCGTTTATGGCTCTAGTGATGGCCGTATATCTTGATTTAGCCTTCAAGCCGGATAGCGTCGTTCAGCGGCCCGAGGGCCTGTACCGCGAGCGCATCTTGATGATAGCGGTGATTGCCTGTTCGATCGTGATGGTTTTAGCGCTACTGGTCGACATGCCGATTCTGAATGTTATCTTCAGCCCTACCGCGCCTACCATTCATTGAGAAGCTGGACGTCCTGGCATCACGCGGCAACCTGTGCGTTGCAACGTTTGGCGTGCTGGCATTTACGCTATGCGCCGTCCGAGCCCTGATTTGGGGAACTCCCGCTCCCTCATATCTGGATGAGTTTTCTTATCTACTAGCCGCGGATACTTTTGCTTCAGGCCGGATGGCTAATCCGACCCATCCAATGTGGGTTCACTTTGAAAGCATTCACATTAATCAGCAGCCCACTTACGCATCTAAATACCCTCCGGGCCAAGGCTTGGTCTTAGCGGCGGGGCAGGCGCTGTTCGGCCATCCTATTATTGCGGTTTGGCTGAGCACGGCATGCGCCTGCGCCGCCGTCTGCTGGATGCTATTGGCATGGGCGCCGGGCGCTTGGGCTCTGGCCGGGGCCTTCATCGCAATGGTCCGGCTGGTAGCTCAATACTGGGGGCACAGCTTTTGGGGTGGATCCCTGGCGGCTTTAGGCGGAGCTCTCTTGTTTCACGGAATTCCTCGAATTCCGGACCGGTTCCGGTTCGCCGATGGTCTGCGAATGGGATTCGGCCTGGCGATCCTGGCCAACACGCGGCCCTACGAAGGGTGTTTAGTCACGGCGTGCGCCGTGATTATGCTCCTGGTCTGCTTGCGCAAAGATTCGCTTCCCTCCCGGCGCTTATTTTTTTGCGACATGGTCCTTCCGGTCTTTCTCGTTCTAGTCCCTACGTTTGCGGTTATGGCGGTTTACAACCAGCGGGTCACTGGAAACCCTTTGCGGATGCCGTACCAGGTGAATGCTGAAAGATATTTTCCCGTACCGTTTTCTCTGTTGGGTCATCCTGGTCCAAAGCCTATCTTCAACAATAAGGAAATCGAGGGTGAGTATGAGAATTTGTATCGTGAATATGCCGACCAGCTTTCGCTGCGGGGGTTTGCAAGAGCGGCAGCGAGGAAGTTTTGGGAGAACTGGACGTTTTATGCCGGGCTATGTCTAACCATTCCGTTGATTGCATTGCCGTCCTTGCTACGAGACCAGTGGAGCCGGTTCGCAATATTTACATGCGGGGCAACCGCGGCCGGGTTGCTGTTCAGCACAGCCGTGTTGCCCCATTACGTCGCGCCCCTTACGGCCCTGATCTATGTGTTAATAGCACAGTCGATGAAGCGCTTCTCTCAATGGCGGTGGCGTAATATACATGCCGGCGGGCTGATCATCTTGGGAATCTTGACTCTCCATGTATTTCTTCTATTTGCTCCAGCGCGGAGCTGGGGCGGCCAGCTCGCGGTGGTCTGGCGGCAACCCTGGGCTACCGAACGAGCGGACCTTCTCGAACGGCTGAACAACCATCCGAATCGCCATCTAGTATTGGTGCGATACTCGCCAGGCCATGACGTCATTCACGAATGGGTCTATAACAGAGCCGACATCGATCGCGCCAAAGTGGTTTGGGCGCGGGACCTGGGCCCGGCCCATAATGACCAGCTCCTTCGCTATTTCCAAGACCGGCGGGTATGGCTGCTCGAACCCGATCTGAGCTCGCCTCGTCTATCTCAGCTTCGGTGAACCACCTCTACGCTGTCGTTTGCCGCTTGTTCCATGCCTACTCAAATCCCGAAACATGAAACCGCAGACTTTGCGGCTAGTAACCATCGTCTCGGCCGGGCAGTTTCCCCGATCAGCGATTTGTTGGATCGATGGTTCTGCCGGGGGCTGGAGGCCTCGAGCCGAATTGCCTCACGCCGTGCGCCTTCGATCGTTCTGATCGGTGTGATAGCATTTGCGTTCGGGGCCGGCCGAAGTCTTATCTGGAACCCGCCGGTGCCGTTTGTACTCGACGAATTCTGCTATCTTTTAGCCTCGGACACTTTTGCTTCTGGCCGGCTCACCAACCCCGCCCATCCTATGTGGGTTCACTTCGAAACTATTTTTGTCAATCAACAACCTACCTATTCATCCAAATATCCTCCTGGACAGGGAGCTGCACTGGCAATCGGGCAGCGCCTATTTAGCCGCCCCATAATTGGAGTGTGGCTTAGTACAGCCGCTGCCTGCGCGGCGATCTATTGGATGTTATTAGAATGGACTCCTCCTGCCTGGGCCCTATTGGGAGCATTCGTTTGCATGACTCGCCTGGTAGCTCAATATTGGGATTACAGTTATTGGGGCGGGTCGGTTGCCGCTTTGGGCGGAGCACTGGTATTTGGCGCGGCACGGCAGTTAACGGCTCGGCGCCGCTTCCGCGAGGGCTGCCTTTTGGGTCTGGGTCTTGCCATACTGGCAAACACCAGACCTTTCGAGGGTGTGTTAACAACGTTCATCTTATTTTTATTTCTGTTCCTGTTTATACCGGCAGTGAGGCGCTTCTCCGGTCGCGATTGGTATCGCATCGGTATCTCTACATCTCTGATCCTGATACCAGCCGCGGCGGCGATGGCTCTATACGATTTCCGTGTCACAGGGGATCCGCTCCAGATGCCTTATCAGGTAAATTCCAGAACGTATTTCCCCGTGCCGTTTACTATATTGGGGCATGCCGGATCTAAGCCGACGATGTTCCGGCACAAGGAAATAGAAGAGATGTACGATCACCTGCTTACGGAATATCACGAGCAGCGCTCATTATCCGGTTTCGCCAAAGCGAGCTTAAAGAAACTCGCCGGTTCCTGGAACTTTTATCTGGGTCCAGTCTTGACGGTGTCACTCATCGGACTTCCGTTTCTGTTGAAAACTCCCTGGAACCGCGTCGCCATGTGGACGTGCGGCGTATCTATTGCCGCAATGCTGTTCGGCGCGGCGGTGCATCCTCATTACATCGCTCCTTTGGCGGGTTTGATATATGCGTTGATCGCTCTCAGTATGGAACGATTATCTGCTTGGCGCTGGCGTTATGTCCCGCTGGGAGTGTTGGGCGTCCTGATAATCCTGGCCTTTCACGCCAGTCTGCTAGCCGCATCGCTGCTGCACCGGCCTGGCTATGTGGCCTCTAACCAACCCTGGGCCGTCGAACGGACCAAAATCCTAGAGCGCATGGGCGCGGGTACGCGCCAACATTTAATTCTGGTGCGCTACGCTCCTGGCCACGACTACACTCACGAATGGGTTTACAACCGCGCTGATATCGATCGTGCAAAGATTGTATGGGCGCGCGACATGGGAGCATCGAAGAACCATGAACTCCTTGATTATTTTGGCACTCGCGACACTTGGCTGCTGGAGGCCGATCTCAACCCGCCTAAGCTATCCCAATTGCGTTAACACAGTGGTCTGTAAAGATCGGTAGATCGGCCTCGCGGCCAGCCTTAACACCTCACACAACACCTTCAAACAATTATGAATCGCAGACGAGCAATTATCATGGGCGCCGGTCCAGCCGGTCTAACCGCGGCATACGAATTGCTGCATCGAACGGATATTATTCCAATTGTTATTGAGAAAAGCACGTACATGGGGGGAATCTCCCGCACCATCAACTACAAAGGAAACAGGATGGATATCGGAGGCCATCGTTTCTTCTCGAAATCCGACCGGGTAATGGAATGGTGGCTCAACATCCTACCGCTCCAACGCCAAACCGGCGAAGAGCAACAGATCGCATATCAGGGATCTACGCGCACAGTGCGGAGCAATGAAAACGCGCGTGCGCCGGAGTCGGCGGATCGGGTGATGTTATTGAGAAGCAGGAAATCCAGAATTTACTTTTTACGCAAGTTCTTTGAGTACCCCATCCGGCTCAGTAAAGATACGCTTGTGAAGCTCGGGGCGCTCAGAACAGTCCGCATCGGGGTCAGCTATGTACGAAGCGCTTTGTTTCCGATTCGAAACGTGAATAGTCTGGAGCAGTTCTTTATCAATCGCTTTGGCCGGGAGTTATACCTCACTTTTTTCAAATCCTATACGGAAAAGGTCTGGGGCGTCCCTTGCAATGAGATCAGCGCTGAATGGGGTGAGCAACGGATCAAAGGCCTATCTGTAACGAAGACGATATTACATTTTGTGAAGCAGAAGTTTAGAACCCGAAAGGACCTCGCACAAAAAAACACCGAGACATCTCTGATCGAGCAGTTCATGTACCCGAAATACGGACCCGGTCAGATGTGGGAGGAGGTGGCTAGAATTGTGACCGCCAAAGGCGGGCAGATCCTGACAGGCCTCAACGTGACCAAGATTCATATCGAGGGGGACCGCGTCACGGCCATCACCGCCCTGGGTGACCCGACTGGTGAAGCGCAGAGGTTGGAAGGAGATTTTTTCTTTTCGACGCTGCCGATAAAAGAACTCATTAACGACATGCAAACGGAAGTGCCGGATCAGATTCGGGAGATTAGCGATGGCCTGATCTATCGCGATTTTATCACCGTAGGCCTCTTGCTGAGTAAGCTTAAAGTCAATGATCGGCACGAACAGTCCCGCAAGTTGATCAGTGACAACTGGATCTACATCCAGGAGCCAGATGTAGTGGCCGGACGGCTTCAAATATTTAATAACTGGAGCCCCTATATGGTTGCGGATGCCAACACAGTCTGGGTAGGCGTCGAATATTTCTGTTACGAAGGCGATGAACTATGGCGAAAGCCCGATGCCGAGATGGCACAATTGGCCGCAGCCGAGTTGGATAAAATCGGCATCATAGAACAAGCGGATGTGTTGGACTCGACTGTAATCCGCATGCCAAAGACCTACCCCGCTTATTTCGGAAGCTATTCCCGCTTCCCGGTCCTAAGACAATATTTGGATCGATTCGAGAATCTGTTTCTGGTAGGCCGAAACGGAATGCATAAGTACAACAATCAAGATCATTCGATGCTCACCGCAATGATCGCCGTCGACAACATCGCTGAAGGGCGTACCAACAAAGACAATATCTGGTCCGTTAACACCGAAACGGATTACCACGAAGAGGCCAGTGAAAAGGACGAAAAGCAAATCGGCACCCCCGCTTCAGAAGACCTCGCCTTGAACAAAGGATCGATGAGCGCGGCAGCAGGTTCATCCCATGACCAACCAGTTCAGAAGTAGCCAGAGGGGCGATCCCGAAGCGGCGCAGCAACTCGGCGGACGACTTCTGGTTCGGTCATTGGATCATTATATAGGGGAGTTTGCAAAGCATCTTGAAAAGAGAAAGCTGTTATGGCTCGGTTGTTTAACCATCCTGTATATGGCGTTTACAATTGTCGACGCCTGGCGAAAGCCCATGTGGTACGACGAGTTTTTTACATTCTATATCTCACGATTTCCGCGGATTGGAGATATCTGGTCGCTGCTCGCGGCGGGCGTTGACTCCCAGCCTCCTTTGAGCTATCTCCTAACTCGAGCTTCGCATCAACTCCTGGGATATGGACATGTAGCAACCCGTCTTCCCGCAATCCTCGGCTATTGGGCGATGAGTTTAGGTGTGTTCAGGTTCGTTTCGAAAAGGTGCTCGGCGCCTTACGCATTCCTGGCAATTCTTTTCCCTCTGGTGAGCATTACACACCGCTATGCATACGAGGCGCGACCCTATGGTGTACTCCTCGGCACTACAGGCGCGGCTCTGGTATGCTGGCAATCTTCGGTTGAAAGAGGGCGATTTCGCAGAATGTGGCTAATTGGCTTAGCGGCGACGCTGGCCGTGGCTGTTGCGAACCACTATTATGCGGTCTTGATATTTGTTTCGATTGCGGCGGGAGAGCTAACCCGCTCGTGGCTTTCCCGGCGCATTGATTGGCCGGTCTGGATTGCGCTTGGGTTGGGCGCAATTCCCGTTTTATGGTTTCTGCCTCTCGTTCAAGGCTCCTCGTTCGGGTTATATGCTTATACCTTCCGCTCATCCGTATTCTGGGCAAAGCCGAGCTACCGGGCTGCCATGGAGTTTTATCCCAATCTATTTACACCGACGCTGATACCTATCTTGGCGTGTCTTGCTATAGGGACTCTCGCCCAGGCTCTCCAGCTTGGCAAAGTCCGTTCTGAAGCCAGTGGGAACCCGAGGGCATTACCGCTACACGAAACCATTGCCGTGATCGTCCTTAGCCTCGCTCCATTCATGGTCATGATCTTAGCAAAGCTATTTACTGGCTACTATATGGATCGATATGGGATCTCAGCGGTGGTCGGCTGCTCAATTCTGGTCGGTTTCTTTTCATATTTCGCCGCCGCTGGACGTGCCATCGTGGGCACAACCCTGGTGCTGGTATTTTTCGCATGGTTCATGATTGTGTCAGTGGGGCGGCTTCCGATCACGCCTGGAGTGGACTCAATATCTTCCCTGAATGGGATTATTCCTGAGAACGACAGCTCCCCGATCGCTATCTCGAACCCTCTTTTATTCTTACAACTCTCTTATTATGGCTCGCAGGCACTGGCTTCACGTGTTTTCTATCTGAGTGATCCCAGCACCGCCGTTCAGTACCCGGACTTTCTCCCGGACTGGGGCCTGGCGAAGATCAAGGACTGGGTTCCCTTAAAAATTGAGGACTATTCGCGTTTCGTTTCCTCACACCCGAGGTTCTGGGTTTACTATTCGTCAGTTTCACGACTGGAGTGGCTTCCTTCTAAGCTGTTGTCGGACCATAACAAGCTTGAGTTCAAAGCTCAAAAGGGCGATAACTTGCTCTTCGACGTGACAACTGTTAATCACTGACACAACCCTGATGGAGCGATTAGACAGGTTTGGAGGGATTGGTTAAGGTTATCAGTTGTCCTCTCCCGATCCCCCAGATCTCATTTTACTCATAGTCTTGCAATTGAGCCGCCTGAATATGCTGATATACACGCTAAGTAGATGATGGCCACAACTCCCGGCCTCGAGCACAAAATCAAACACTTGCAAGGGCCTATTCTTGTTCTCGGTGCCAGCGGGTTCGTGGGAGCCAATCTGGTCAGAACGCTCCTGCTGCATCGTGAAGATGTCTACGGGACCGCAAGCCGTTTGCCTGCCTGGCGATTGGAGGACCTACCCAAAGACAAGATGGTGGTTACCGACCTTCTGATCGATTCGAATCTGGATGCACTTCTCGAAACCATAAAGCCTCGGACTGTTTTCGATTGTGTTGCTTACGGCGCCTACTCGTTTGAGACAGATAGCCAGTTGATTTACCAGACTAACTTCAACCTGATTTCCCGCTTATTGCCCCGCTTGGAAACTCGTAGGATCGCGTGTTACGTTCACGCTGGGAGTTCCTCCGAGTACGGCGATAATGCTTCGGCCCCGTCCGAGGATTCCCTTCCGGCACCTAACAGCGCTTATGCTGTTTCGAAAGTGGCGGCCGCGAATCTTATCCAATTCCTCGGCAGAAAGAAACGTATCCCTTGTGTAAACCTTCGCTTGTATTCGGTCTATGGCCCCCTCGAAGACTCCTCACGCCTGATTCCAAATCTGGTGCGATATGGGCTCCAGCATGAGTATCCCGACCTTGTCGATCCTCGTATATCGCGCGATTTTATCTATGTAGACGATGTTACCGAAGCATTTGTCGACGTCGCTTTGAACTTGGGCGAGCGTGACTACGGTGAGTCTTTTAACGTCGGGTCCGGCCGGAAGACTACCATTTCAGACCTCGCAGGCGTGGCCAAGGACCTGTTCTCGATTCGTGAAGATCCATCTTTCAGCATGCCAAGCCGCTCTTGGGACCTCGCTGAATGGTACGCGGATATAAGTAAGGTGCGCAGCCGGTTTGGGTGGGCACCCCAAGTTCCACTTGAGCAAGGCCTTGCCAGGATGGCTGACTGGTATCGCGATCTGCCGGACAAAGATCGTTATTTACAATCTTCTAAGAAGTTTGGCCTGGACACTAAACACAGTGTCTCGGCCATCATTGCTTGCTATAAGGATGGCCAGGCGATTCCAGTCATGTATGAGCGTCTAAAGACCACCTTCACCCGGCTGAACATCGATTATGAGATTCTGTTTGTGAACGATTGCAGTCCCGATAACTCGGAAGAAGTCATCCGAGCGATTACTCGCAACGATCGCCGTGTGCTGGGCATCTCCCACTCCCGGAACTTCGGGTCGCAAGCCGCGTTTCGCAGTGGTATGGAGATTGCGTCCAAGAACGCGTGTGTGCTTCTCGATGGCGATTTACAGGATCCCCCCGAGCTCATTGAGGAGTTCGTTGCACAATGGCGCGAGGGCTACGACGTGGTTTATGGCCGTAGAGTGAAGCGGGAGGCGCCTTGGAGGATGCGTGTAGCCTACAAGCTCTTCTATCGTATTTTTGATTATTTCTCCTATATCCGCATTCCGCACGATGCGGGGGACTGTTCTTTGATCGACAGAAGAGTTGCGGAAGCCATGCTGCGGTTCCCGGAAAGGGATCTCTTTCTGCGCGGTGTCCGAGCGTATGCCGGTTTTCGACAGGTCGGGGTGGACTATGTCCGCCCGGAACGAATGTTCGGAGTAACTACCAATAGCTTTTTGAAGAATATTGGATGGGCGAAGAAGGGCATCCTCTCGTTCAGCTATGTTCCGCTGAGTATCCTGAGTGCGTCCGCGCTATTGCTCTTCGGTCTCTCAGTGATTCTCATGGCCGGAGAGATACTGGCGAAAGTTGCATTTCCCGATCTTGCTCCAAAGGGATTCGCAAGTGTACTGACCTCTATTCTTGTTTTTGGATCTCTGAACCTGCTCGCGATTAGTCTGGTAGCGGAATATATAGCCAAGATCTTTGAAGAAGTGAAACAGCGGCCTCATTTCATCCGCCGCAGTATTATGAAAGATGGTGAAATTCGTTTTCCCACACGAGAACAAGGACGGCCTCTATAAAGCATTGCCGGGCCGAACAATACTCGCCCTATTTCCGAACAAAACCAACATGGTGGAAGCCCAGGCGGAACAATGGCGGCCGCCGTTATTCTCGCCCGACTCAGGCTCGCTGTCAAACGTCGCCGCCGCTTTGCGGCGTTTTTTTGATATCCAGGCAGGGTCGGTCTGGAACGACGTAAGCACTGTTCTCCCTACGATACGCGGCACTATTGTGGACGTAGGGTGCGGAGCCCAGCCCTATCGGCGTTTGGTAAGCCCCGACGCTAGCTACAGAGGCATCGATACAGCGGCTGCGAGAGCGCATTTCGGCTATGAAATGCCGGATACGGAGTACTTTTCGGGTGATGTCTGGCCTGTGCCGGATAGCTCCGCGGACTTTGTCTTATGCACCGAAACCCTGGAGCATGTCCTCAATACCCGAGGCTTCCTAGCCGAGGCATGGCGCTGCTTGACGCCCGGAGGTTCCCTATTACTCACCGTTCCCTTTGCGGCCCGCTGGCACTTTATACCTTATGATTATTGGAGATTTACTCCCTCCAGCATGGATTACCTGCTGAAAGAAATGGGGTTTACCGGCATCGGTGTTTACGCGCGAGGAAACGCAGGCACAGTCGCTTGCTACAAGGTAATGGCATTGATTCTACGGCTCTTGATGCCCCAAAACACTAATGCAGCCCTGGGCTGGTTGATTCGCCTGGTAGGTATCTGCTTCATTCCCCTGTTCATCCTGCTAGCATCCATAGCGAACATCACATTATGGGGTCGAGGCGGAGATGATTGTTTGGGGTATACGATAATCGCCCAAAAAGATCGCTCGTGAACTTGGAGTGGACCATCCGGTCCTGTCCTTTATGTAGCGGCACTGGTGAGTCGCGCGTAGTAGTAGAATCGAATATCGATCCCGCTAAACTCACCGACTGCCTTCGCCTCGCGTAAAACGTAGCCTTACATGTATGGTCACCAATCACTCTGTCCCAATTACCGATCTGCGCCGACGAGCCAAGCTTCGCCTGCTCGAAATGCATTACGAGAGCAGAGTCGGGCATATCGGCGGAAACCTATCCGCGCTCGATATTCTGGTCAGCCTTTATCACCTTGTCTTGCGCGAAAATGATCTCTTCATCTTGTCCAAAGGACATGCGGCTGGGGCATTGTACATTACGTTATGGTCTATTGGCGTTTTGAGCGATGAAGACTTACGCCAGTTTCATAAAGACAGCACCCGTTTGAGCGGGCATCCACCGGCCCACGCAATACCGGAAATCGTGTTTGCAACCGGCAGCCTCGGCCATGGTCTCGGTTTAGCGGCGGGGCTCGCTCTTGGAAAGAAGCTCAAGCAAGAACCAGGAAAAATATTCTGCCTGATGTCTGACGGCGAGTGGAATGAAGGTTCGTGTTGGGAATCCCTGATTTTCCTTTCCCACCATAAGCTGAACATAACCATTATTGTCGATTGTAATGGGCTGCAAGGCTTTGGGACGACGCGGGAGATCGCGGATCTGGAGCCGCTCGCCAGGAAATTTCAGGATTTTGGTGTGCGTACACTTAATATTGACGGACACGACATGGAGGGTATCCGGGTGGCGCTGGAGGACCGTGCGGAGGGCCCGCTGGCTATCATCGCTAAGACGACGAAAGGCTGCGGTGTATCGTTCATGGAACATGAGATGCAGTGGCACTACCTCCCATTAAGTGACGAGCAATATCAGAAGGCCCGGCTCGAGGTGAATGAAGAGTGCGTGACGTCTTCTGCCGAACGCTCGTAGCTGCGGCCGATAACCCGAACTTGGTTTTTCTCACCGGTGATCTCGGATTCAAATCGCTCGAGCCGTTACGGGATGTCCTGAACAGCCGGTTTATCAATGCCGGCGTCTCGGAGCAGAACATGGTATCCATGGCAGCTGGCCTCGCGAAAATGGGCTGGCGGCCCTGGGTGTACAGCATCGCGCCGTTCCTCTACGCCCGGCCATTTGAACAGATCCGCAATGACGTTTGCTTGCACAATATGCCGGTAATCCTGGTCGGAAATGGAGGTGGCTACGGTTACGGCGTGATGGGCAGCACGCATCACGCTCTCGAGGATTACGGTGCTCTTCTTACGTTGCCGAACCTGCGGGTCTTTGCACCGGCATTCGATGGCGATGTCACATCGATCGTTCCTCTCTTGATGCGCTCCGAGGGGCCGGTTTACCTCCGCCTGGGTGTTTCCGAAGAACCGAAAGCGGTGGCTCTGCCACCCTACGCAGCGTGGCGCAGGTTATTAGAGGGTGACGGCCCGACTCTGGTTGTGGCTGGACCGTTGGTAGGCGGGATACTTGCCGCTGTTTCCAAATTGGAGCAAGCCCGCCGCCCCGATGTGTGGCTGCTCAGTGAACTGCCCCTCACAGAGCTGCCGGGCGAGTTCAGCGACAGTCTCCAGCGCTCGCGTCACCTCTTCGTCGTGGAAGAGCACACAGCCACCGGCGGGGTGGGCCAGATGCTGATTCATCGTTTGGCTTGCATGGGTCAAGCCCCAGCTCGTTTTACGCACCGGTACGCTCTCGGCTATGTTTCCGGCCTGTACGGATCCCAGAAATTTCACCGGCGTGAGAGCGGCTTGGACCCCGAGAGCATCGTCGCTGCGATTACAAACGGATAATCCCCAGTAATGCATATGATATGGCTGCTAATCAAAACTTGCTGCAGTTTACCGGGGGAAAACCCCAAGGGATTGGAGCGCTGGGCACAATCGGAGGGCTGCCCTACAGTCCATATGTTCCTGAGCGCACCTGGGAAATTTGAATGTCTATTACGGCCATTTAGTCCTATATAGTCCTAATATCCATTGACTTAGCTTTGAATCAACTCTAAACTTGGCATCTGGAGACTACCGCATTGGCACGTTTTTGCACAGTTGGTCTGATCACAATGGAGTTTCTGATTCTGGGAACGGCTTCCGCCGATGTCATCGTGCCTGGCGCTGGCAGCTTTCAAAACTGGACTACAGCCGATCTAAATGAAAATGGAGTTCCATTTTGGGACACGCATTCGCTCGACGGCTCGGGCAGGAACATCGGGTACTGTCTGACGGGGTTCGGAGGGACGTGCACCGTTCCTGGTGCGCCCGGCGCCATTCCTTACCTTGGGGTCGGGACCAATCCGGAACCTAATTTCTCTTTCCTGCGGACTAGCCCCGCCCAGCAGGCGATATTTAAATTAGAGATTACATCCACGAGCGCCGCTGCGCTGAATGAGTTTGGGTGGTATGACCTGACGAATCCAGGTATACTGAACCCCATTTTCCTGGGTCCACAAGGCCCGGGAGCGACCACCCTCTTTACGCCCAGCGCCAGCTATGGATTCTACCTCCATGTACCCAGTGATTTCGCCGTGTACCGTACCCAATCCAGCTTGAATCCGACCGATCCTGGTGACCAGCACTTCGCGGTTTTCAGAGAATCGGCTGTGGCCGGCAGTGAGGCCTATTGGATTGCAATGGACGACGCTCGTTTCTCATTGGCGTGTTGTTCAGACCGGGATTATAACGATCTCGTGGTACGGGTATCGGCAAGCAGTGTGCCCGAACCAGGATCCCTAGCGCTTTTCACTGCCGGGCTAACCGGGTTGGCCGCTTTCGCGGGATGGTCGCGCAGGCGCCGGAAGGAGGTATACATGGAACCGCTCCAGGCGGATGATGTCAGCGCTCCAAATCCAGCGTCAGCAGAGGCTTGTTCCTAAGTTTATTGATTGCTGTTTAACGGAGTATATAGATTCTTCACCTTAGAATTAGCTGGCTCGTCGTCGAACCAACTGCGGTATAACAGGCTGTCCCCTTGCTTCACCGCGCTAGCCAAGTCGTTGTACCGCTGATCGATTGGCCCGTCGGCCGTGTTGATCACACTGAACGCGTTCGGGTATACCATCCGAACTTGCGCCGGTGTCGACGCGATTCCCTGCCGCAATTCGTTGTACGGCGCGGTATAGGCGTAGTACAGCAGGTT